>CAZKMG010000279.1:0-5329 GCA_964553465.1 uncultured Bacteroidaceae bacterium | reverse complement strand
CGAAGGAGATTATCCAAACGGAATTAGGGTTTGTATACTCAGGATATGATTAATAATAAGTACATTATTAATCAATAAATTTTATCAGATTTTCAGATAAATATTTACCAGAAAATATAATATAATAAGCTAAGAATCAGAATAATACCAACGGTAAGCCATTGAAAAATCGTATCGGTATTTTTAAAAATTCCAGTTGGCAATTCCCATGATGAAACATGAGGCCGTTTACTGTTATCGAGTATCGATATTAGAATTATTTGGGCACTGATGATCAGAAACGAGAATACCATGTTATCAAGGAACGGCATATCTGGAAAGATCCATTTCAATAATAGCGGGACAGGGAGAGTAATAAGTACAGCAATCCAGGCAGCCCTGTCGGTTGTTTTTTTCCAGAAAATGCCTGACAAAAACAAGGCTGTTATGCCGGGGCTGATCAAACCTGTATATTCCTGGATAAACTGAAAAACCTGCTGGATACCTGTCAACAATGAAGCAAGAGAGGCAGCCAGAGCAACAATAATGATACTGGATAACCTTCCTGTCCTGACCAAGTTCTCTTCAGAAATCTTTGGTCTAAAGTGAACTTTATAAATATCGATGGAGAAAATGGTGGAAGCGCTGTTAATGATTGCAGCCAGTGACGACACAATGGCTGCAATGAGGGCTGCAAATACAAAGCCTTTGATGCCTGAAGGAACAAACCGCTCAATCAGCCAGGAGTAGGCCTCATCGGGTTTGGCAATGCCGGCTTTCATTACAAATGCAGCAATACCGGGTAAAACAACCAAAACAGGGATAATTAGTTTCAGGTAACCGGCAAAGACCATACCCCGCTGTGCCTCTTTCAGGTTCTTAGATCCAAGTGCCTTTTGAATGATGTATTGGTTGGCCCCAAAGTAATAGATCCCGGCAATCCAAATCCCTCCGAATATAGATCGGATTCCTGGCATGTATTTGTAATTTGGATCAGACCTGGAAAGAATCATATGAAATTTTTCCGGCGCTTTTTCAATGAGTATCGAAAATCCATCCAGAACACCATGTCCTGCCGAGACCTTATTCAGGGCAAGATATGTTGTAGTCAATCCACCGAAAATCAGAAACAAAACCTGAACCACGTCGGTATTAGCTATCGTTTTTAATCCACCTCCGGCTGTAAGAAGTACCGAGAAGAAAGCCAATCCTGCTATTGCATAGCCTAATTTGATCCCGAAAACAGTTTTAAGAGAGAGCGCTCCCAGATATAAAATTGAAGTCAGATTGACAAACACAAACAGGAATAACCAAAAAATTGCCATGACCGTTTTAATGCGATGATTATACCTTACTTCAAGAAATTGAGGCATTGTGTATATCTTTTTATGGATAAAAACTGGCAAGAACCACCATGCCACAATAATTAGTATGATCGCCCCCAGCCATTCATAGGTTGCAATGGTCAATCCCATGGCAAACGCTGACCCTGACATACCCAAAAACTGTTCCGCTGATATATTAGCAGCAATAATTGAACTTCCTACCAGGTACCATGGCAGAGAGTTACCTGCAAAAAAATAGTTGTTCGAATCTTTCTTCTTATTAACCCGGCGAGAGATTATAATGCCTATACCTATTACAATACCGCAATAAATAAGGAAGGTGATTATATCAAGCATGGAAAACTTCATCCCTAAGAAAATTAAATTATTTTACCTTCAAATTTTTTCACAGGTTTATATTTATTCTATAAGTGTGCAAAACCCACCATTAGCTATCATGGTTACAGACAAGGAACTTTTTGATGTTACTGTCTCTTTCCGGATCCGGATGTTGGTCAACTCCTCACCCTGTTTATCTTCATAAATCTCAATAGAGTAACTACCCTCTCCTATGAAGTTTAGCGGAATATCCACTCTTCTTTCTATTCCTGCATTAATCCCTGCAATAAACCATTTGTCAGACTTGCGCCTTGCTAAACAGATAAAATCTCCCGGATAGCCATCGATAAACCTGGTTTCGTCCCACACTGATTCCAATTTTTTCAGAATCTTCCTGGTCGGTGAATTAAGATACGCTTTCGGGCGGTCTGCCATCACCAGCCATCCCGACTCGAAAATAACAGCTAATGCCAATTCATGTGCATAGCTTGTTACACGCGGATTCTCAGGACGGATGGTAAAAGTAACAGGTGTATAATCCATTGGTCCCACAACATTCCGGGTAAATGGAAGTGTGCAGTTATGTTCCGGCGTAGGGGGTGCAACCCCTTTAAATGTATAGTATTCTGCTCCGCGCACTGCTTCCAGCGTCATTACATTTGGATAAGTTCGCCGTTGACCGTGAGGCACTGTTTCACCATGAAAACTTACCATCAGCTTCTTCCGGGCTGCATCATACATAGCATCATTACGAAAACACATTGCATATTGTCTGTCTGAATCAATATAATCAATCTTAATTCCCTTAATACCTGCATCCAGATATTTCCCAAAAACATGCTCCCGCCCTTCCGGTGTTTTCAGAACATTTATTTCATCCCACCCGTAAACATTTATACCTTTTGATTTTGCATAAGCTGTAAAGTCCGGTAACCATTTAGTTGTCTCCCAAAGTTTGGAGGTTCTGAATGGCGAACCGACCAGCGAAACATCAAACTCGATCCATTTCCAATGCATTTCAGCAGCAAGATCAACATACATTTTTAATGTATCTATATAACTATTCGATAAATAATTACCCCACCACGGAAATACAGCTACTCCAGGTTCGATCCAATTCATATCGGGAACTAAAGACGGTGGATTCAGGTTTTCCACCATTACAGACCCAACAATAGTTGCCAGTTTATCTCCTAGTATAAAGGTCCTCCATGGCGACTCCCATTTTGATGTAACTGAATATTTTTCTTCTGGGAGTTCAATTTCCAGTTCGTTACCATTACCTGTTTTCTTAAAATGTGTGGCTGGCTGGTTATAGACACAGGCTTCGGTGATCAACATCCAGAGTTTACTGTTAATCTTCATCAGCGCAGGGTAAGAAAGAGGATTTGTTCCAATGGTATCCAGTAATCTCTCCTGGTAAAAATTTTCATACTGAGGTACATAATCCATCATCCAACTCAGGGTTTCTGGCGGAATGGAAAAAATGGTTTTTTCTTTCTTAATAGTAATTTGACCCGGACTCTCAACAATATAACGAAATGCCACACCATCGTTGAAAGCACGGCAAACCACATGCAGCAATCTGTTGTACTTGTTTTTAAAAATAAAATCAGACTGGTTGGCTTTGTTAATATAAATAGATGTTTTACCTGTCGGTAATGTATAGGTTTCGTTAATCCTTGATTTATCAGCATCTAACAATGAAAGGCCTGTATCAAAGTTAAGTGTGGAATCAGTAATATCGAAACCCATCAACGATTTTCCGATAGCATTCGTCCCATGAGATTGAATAGAATAAAATAAGGTTCCGTTGTCATTTAACTCCAGGGTAATCCTGTTGGTATTATCCGGTGATTTTACTGTCAAAGATTGCTTGCATGACACAGCAAGAAGGATTATCAAAGCAAGCAGGTTGAAATAAAAAATCCTTATCATACATTAGTATTTTTTATTAACACATGCACTGAAATACTTATCCAAAATCAACATCACCATTTTTCGGTAAAGCACTGCAAAAAGTGATTATTTTTTCAAAAGCTGAACAATATAAAATCTCAAACTTATTAAAAGTTAGTCCTTTCAGCAAATATTGCAGGAGGTAGAGCGAAATTATGAAAGTCTGCAATCATTTTTTAATATACAATATTGCGTCCCAAAGCGACTTTTAACAACAATATACCACTTTTCATATATTGTCGTATAATTGAAAGACCCAAAGGAATAAATATTAGTAATAAATAAAAATCAGAAAAAGTTCAGTTAGGTAGAAAAGAGAATTTTGATCAGAAAAAAATGAAATAGGCTCTAACCTACCCTTATTCAATAGATATTTCAAAATGCTTGATTCAGTCTTAAATCAAATAATTACTAAAAACTGTAACATAAAATTATTTCTACCGTATAGAGTGACAAATTAAACGCCATACAATGCCGGATTCCTATTTTTCCAACGAAGGGAACATGAAAGATAAAAATCTTTCCCCCCGTTCAGCTTTGACTGGTGTTATTGAAATCATGAATTACAATTATTTTCTGGAATTTGATAAATTTCATGAATTAAAATTATTTTATGATGAGTTGGCCCAGGAAATTTATTTTTCGCGTGTGCAGAAATGCAGCTATGGTCTTAGAGTAATCGAACCCGAGATCAGAATATTATCCGACCGTATTTATATTTTATCGTTCCTATATCTGGAAGATGATTTACCAGAAATGAGCAGCATGGGCTTCAAATTATTCGTGGAAACCTGTAACATGCTGCTTGCTGTTGCCCTGAAACATGAGTTGGCACTTCGGGGATTCGCAGGGATCGATCAGTGTATCAATATCCAGGCATCCTCCGGAAGTCCCATCCAGCCGTCAAAAAAGGATAACCTTGTACTGTCTGATGTATTAAAGGTTTTTCCATTCGAGGAAATATTTCCTGAAGGAATGGACCAAAAGTTCATTACTCCTGTTAACCTTCAGGTGTTTCATAGTAATAATTTTCTCAATGCCACACGTTTGTTATCAGAAATTAATTCTGTTGGAATATTTATGCCTATCAATATCAAAAATTATCCAGCAGCAGAAATAGCTATTTATGCCGATCTGTTAATTGAAACCAAATTGGAAGGGAAAAAGCTATTCGTGGCTAACTGGTTTAACTGGGCAGATAAGCATCCAGAAAATTTCCCTGTCAGGGATGTCAGGGAAAATATTGCGAGGCTTGCACTAGGAAGTAAAAATAATTATTCGTCCTACTGGAAAAAATTCAGTGAGATCTCCTGATGAAATTAAGTCTTTGTTAATATAAATTTAAAACACTACTCCCCTGCCTGAATTTGGAATGAATAAATTTTGAATGTAAAAGTTTCAGATATTAACTATTGATTCTTTAATAACATTTCCATTACGGTCAACACCGTAAATTTTAATACGGATGATGATCTTTACATCACCTATCTGGTCAATCAATAGACTCACGTAGTCGTTGATTTCTTCACTACTCATAGTATTAAAATCTGCAATATCGAAATAGATATGGATTAAGAGAACTGAATCTTCCAGATTGATTTTACTCAATGAGTAGACTATTCTGGCAAGCCAGACTAAACTGGCAGAATTAAAATATTCAAGACTCAAATGAATATTAGTAGTTTTGCATGGTGATTTGATATATTCATTGACCCACCAGAGAAGTG
>CAZKMG010000278.1:0-5343 GCA_964553465.1 uncultured Bacteroidaceae bacterium | reverse complement strand
GTATGCCCATTAATTTATATTAGTTTTAAAAAGCATTATTCAATTGAATTATAATAGATTATTTCTAATTTAAAGAATACTGTATTTAGAGGGTAATGGTGAATGATTAAGAGTGATTAATTCTTGACTTAGGATAGTGAATAATCTCTTTAATTGCTTGAAATAATATTAATTTCTTGGGCTATTTGAATCATATCAGAATGTCAAATGTAATAAACTTGTATGCAAAATGTATGTAAACAATGAAAATAAAAAAGGGTCAGAAGTAATCTAACCCTTTGATATTCAAATGTCGGGGTGGCCCGACTTGAACGGGCGACCCCTTGCACCCCATGCAAGTGCGCTAGCCAACTGCGCCACACCCCGATTACTACCTTTTATTTTATCTCATCCCATGCAAGTGTCCCGCCCCAGACGGGACCACACCCCGAAATTATTTACTGCATTAATGAATGAACACCCAACCCTCCCACCTATAGCCTGAATTTGCTATCCAACGAAGTTTATCCCGGCCATAGCGCCATTATCAAACCCTGATTTGGATTGCAAATGTAAAAAAATCTATTCACTTAACCAATAAGGCTTGAAAATGATCTATCCGGGCTGTTTGATAAATAAATATGTTTTTGTTAAAAAAAAAAAATTATGACACAACCATTTTATTCATTTATCCATCTATTTAACAAAGCTTTAATTCGATGACGAATCGATTTTTAATTTATAACAATTTACTGAAACAATTAAGAGAACGGGAGAAAAAGCTGGTTTTACTCCGGAATTTGATCAGGCAACTAGAAAGCGGAGGGAAATCTGTAGAACGGGCAAAGAGGAATCTGGCTGTTTTAATGGATGAAATGAAAAATCTCCAGAATAAAATCCGTGAATATAATCCCCTGGGGAAAATGGCATAATCCTTTTATAATTCAGTAATTTACGCGGGAATACCTTTAACCCTGAATAACGCAGGAAGACTTAATCCTCAGTTATTACAGATTTAATGCGCTCGATCTGTAGTTGTTTGTTCACTTCCCTCAGGCTACGGGCCGTTTTAGTAAAGTACTGGTGAAAGCTAATAAATTTTACCTGCATCTTATTCCAATCATTCAATGTTCCGATTTTATTTTGCTCCTTTAGCTCCTTATATAAAGTATTTGAAACAGGTATCATATCACTTCTACCCAGGTAATCGAGATCGGCATCACAGATGATTTCCTGGAGGATCCCTTTTGGCTGTGGAGGAAGCTTGGTAGCCATAATCGTATCACAAATTATGTTAATCTGCTTCTCCGTATATCCATATTTAGGTAAAAAGTCCCGTGCTATGACAGTACCATGGTATTCATGATTATCATAAGCAATTACATGTCCAACATCGTGAAAAAGACCTGCTGTTTTCAAGAGAAGGACTTCTTCATCAGAAAGTCCTTCAGCCCAACCGATCAATTCAACCTCAGTAACTACATCCACGGTATGTTTAACATTATGATAATATAAATAAGGGGGTAGTTCATTTTCAAGCCTTTCTAAAATAACTTCCTGCATATCTGTGAACTGAACAAGTTTAAACCTGATATCGAAAGACTTATTTGGAGTGCGGCCATTCCCTGCCACGGAAAATTCAGGTTTTAAACTTTTTAATTCGAACATCTCGAGATCCCCTTTATATTTAACCGGCATCTTCCCATAGTATTCACAATCAAAGAGTTCTTTAACCAGTTCATATGTCATTACACTGATAAGGATTACTCCATCCTTGCTAAAGGACTCCATACGACTGGCCATGTTAACCGTATCCCCTTTAATGTCATAGCTAATTTTTTTCTTTCCGTATTCTGTGGCTACAACAGGACCAGTATGTATTCCAAGTTTAAGGCCCCAAATTTTCTCTTTTCTTCCCATTTTACGAGGGAAGGATTGTAGAAAATCTATCATTTCAACAGCCGCCTGTACAACCTGAATGGGATTGGTCATATTTTTAACCGGTATCCCTCCTGCTACCATATATGAATCCCCTATAGTCTTAATTTTTTGAATGTTATATTTTTCGAGGATTTTATCAAATTCAAATAGGATCAAATCAAGTTCATCCATTATCGACTGTGAGTTCATGGATTCCTGGATGCTTGTAAAACCATGAATATTAGCAAACAGGACCGTTACCATATCAAAACGAAGAGAGGTAGCTTTTTCAATGAATTGCTTTCCTATGGTCCGCTTATCAAGATCGAGTTTCTCAAGGAGTATCTTATTTTGTTCGTTTTCTTCGGTCAGCTTTTTAATCAGCTTTTTAAACTTCTCATTTTCATCAATAAGATCCTGATTTTGCTTGGCAAGCAAACTAATTCTTTTTAAGAGGTCCTTAGTAGGTTGTGTCATTTAATCAAATAACTGTATAAGGTTGAACCTAAAGGTAAATGTTTTGTTTTTAATTTCAAATGACTCCGGACATTCTATTCCTAATCAATTTATTGCATTATAACCCGGATGTACGACGATTTCCTCGCCGACCTCATATTGCTATCATAAAATCAACCATCTTTGTATACCTGAATGTAAATAGACTGACAGGAAATGCAAATTCTCTCCCGAAAATATTATTTTTACGTTACAAAATTTATATTCTATGAGAAGTTTAATTCTATTTCTGTCTATTCTTCTGCTTTGTAGCCTTGTTTATTGTCAAAAAACCGAAAACTCATTTACTATCGTTTTTTATAATACTGAAAACCTTTTCGATACTATTGATTCTCCTATGATTGATGACATTGAGTTTACTCCCCATGGTGAAAAAAAGTGGGATACCGAGAAATATGAGAAAAAGATTAATGATATAGCAAAGGTGTTAAGTTCGATATCCGAAAATGAGCTCCCTGAAATCATTGGACTGGCTGAAATAGAGAATATTAAAGTTCTACAGGACCTTACAGTAAATAGTTTACTTAAAAATGGCAATTATGGCATAGTACATAAGGATGGGCATGATCCCCGTGGGATAGAGGTAGCATTACTCTACAGAAAGGATGATTTTAAGCTAGCAGGACAGGAATACATCCATGTTTCATTCCCATTTGATTCGACCCTTACCACTCGAGATATTCTGCATGTTTATGGGAGATTAAATGATGAACATGATATACATTTTTATATAAATCATTGGAGTTCAAGAGTTGAGGGACAGCGTGAAACTGAACCCCGAAGGATGTATTGTGCAGTTGCTCTCAGGAGGAGTATTGATTTGCTACTTTCTAAAGATTCCAGGGCAAGAATTGTAATCATGGGAGATTTCAATGACGAGCCTACAAACAAAAGTATGATGAATGTCCTGCAAGCCACTAATAAAAGAAAAAATATTACTGTGGGCGAGTTTTATAATCTTATGTACGATAAACATAACCTGACCTCGTCAGGATCATATTTTTATCAGGATAAATGGAATATGCTTGATCAGATCATTGTTTCCTGGAATTTCTTGACTGCTATTGCTGGATTCAGGTGTAATTTTGATTCCGGACAGATTTTCAGCAGCAATTGGATGCTGAATAATGAGAAAGAGGGAGTGATGTCACCACACCGAACCTATGCTGGAAATAATTATCTTGGAGGTGTCAGTGATCATTTACCGGTATTTATTGTTTTAAAAAAATAACATCTTACTGATAGATATTCTTATTGAATAATTTTCATTGTTGAAAATACAGTTTTTTAATACGCAATAAGAATTCTCCTTTTATCGTGATTAATACATTGAAAATCATTTAATGTAATCATCTGCTTATATAACGATATATGGATTTTAAGTTGACTTCAATATATAAACCGACCGGTGATCAGCCGCAGGCTACCAAACAGCTAGTGGAACGTTTAATTGCAAAAGATAAGTATCAGACCTTGCTCGGAGTCACCGGATCCGGGAAGACCTTTACCATTGCCAATGTAATTCAGCAGATAAACTGTCCGACGCTGGTATTAAGTCACAACAAAACTCTGGCAGCCCAATTATATGGTGAGTTTAAGGAGTTCTTTCCTGAGAATGCTGTCGAATATTTTGTTTCATATTATGATTATTATCAACCCGAGGCTTACCTGCCGGTAACAGACACCTATATTGAAAAGGATCTTTCAATTAATGATGAAATTGAAAAGCTAAGATTAAGTACAACCTCGTCACTCCTTTCAGGAAGAAAAGATGTTATTGTTGTTTCATCGGTTTCATGCTTATATGGCATTGGAAATCCTGATGATTTTCACAGTAATACCATCAAAATTACGGTTGGGCAGAGTATAAGCCGTAATCTTCTTCTCAGAAAGCTTGTTGACAGCCTGTATTCGCGTAATGAGATTGATTTTAAACCGGGTCATTTCAGGGTTAGGGGCGATACAGTTGATGTATTCCTTGCATACAGGGATCATGCAATCAGGATAATATTTTTTGGTGATGAAATTGAGAAGCTACAATCTCTGGAACCTATAACCGGTCAAATCCTTGAATCGTTTAATGAAACAGTAATATTCCCTGCAAATATATTTATTACTTCAAAATTCCGGATGAAGGAAGCATTAGAAGAGATTTACATGGATATGACGAAGCAGGTTGAATTTTTTAAGGAGAATGGCAAGTATCTGGAAGCAAAGAGAATTGAAGAAAGGGTTAATTACGATCTGGAAATGATACGTGAACTCGGGCATTGCCCTGGGATCGAGAATTATTCAAGGTATTTTGACGGGAGGAAAGCTGGTACTCGTCCATTCTGTCTACTCGATTACTTCCCGGATGACTTTCTGACAGTTATTGACGAAAGTCATGCCACGATACCCCAGGTCCGTGCGATGTATGGTGGGGATCATTCCAGGAAGCAGACGCTGGTGGAGTATGGATTCAGATTGCCGGCTGCCATTGATAATAGACCTTTACAATTTGAAGAGTTTGAATCCTTAATTGGTCAGGCCATATTTGTGTCGGCAACTCCTTCTGATTATGAGTTGGAACTTTCAGGAGGGGTTATTGTTGAACAGCTCATCCGTCCGACAGGTTTGCTGGATCCTGTCATTGAAGTCAGACCAAGTATGAATCAAATTGATCATTTAATAGGTGAAATTAAGATAAGGGTTTCAAGTGATGAACGTATCTTAATTACAACGCTTACCAAACGAATGGCAGAGGAACTCACTACTTACCTTACCAAACTCAATATCAGGACAAGGTATATCCATTCGGATATTGATACCCTTGACAGAGTAGAAATCATGGAAGGTTTACGAAAAGGATTATTTGATGTCCTGGTTGGAGTGAATCTTCTCAGGGAAGGGCTTGATCTTCCGGAGGTCTCGCTTGTGGCTGTGCTG
>CAZKMG010000277.1:0-5384 GCA_964553465.1 uncultured Bacteroidaceae bacterium | reverse complement strand
AGATTTCATGTTATTTAAATATACTGGCATATGACGTCATCTTTTCCTTGTCGGTGTCCAGGTGAAACCAACTACCTGTAAAATGTTGGATATCTAAAATGATAAATATGAAAAATCAGATGAATATCTCAAAGTTTGATGCTCTGGAGGAGCATGAATTGCTAAAAACAAATGGTGGATTTTATTTCACCCTGATGACAATATTAGTCACATCAAACTCTTTATTTGGAATGGCTGTCTATGGGTCCTATATGGATGGTTATAACGCTGGAAAGGCAGCTGCCGGTAATTAATATTAACTTAATAATTTAAACATATGAAACCAACAAGTATTAGCATACATAACCGAGCCTGCGAGCTCAGCGCAGCTAAACATATTGGTATAATAATCAGTTAATTCAGGTTCCATGTCTGCCGACAGGCAGGGATCGTAACACTAAAATTATTTTATGATGAAACCCACATGATTGATCCAATCACAAACACCAATGAAAATAATTCATTTTCAACCGAGTTTAGCGAGCTAAACGAAGTTAATCATGTGTGGTTTACCTTCGGTGAGCCCTTCGGGGTTCATCAGGCCTTAAACAAATAAATTATATACTAATGAAAACAAAAAATTATAATCATTCATTTTTATTCAATGAAATCAATGAATCTGAACTCATTGAAACTAAAGCCGGGTTTGCGGCTGTTGCGCTTGCAGCCCTTGGAATTGCAGCCTGTAAATTTGTTATTGACGCTAGCTATAATATTGGTTATGCTGTAGGTTATTACCAGGCCAGCCATTAACAGATATTAGAAAAAGCAATTTTTGGCTGTCCTAAAACCTTTGAGATTGCTCTTTATTATAAAATACCATGATTTTAAAATCGCAGTTTAAAGGATATTTAATGTTACTTATCTCCATAGATAAAGAAATTAAGTAAAATCTCTGGCCTAAAGGCTTTAAGACAGCCAGTTTTTTGAATTAAAAAATTATTACTGGAAGGATCCTTTTAATTTCCAAATAAAAGGAGTCCATCAAACCATTTAGAATTAAATAATATATTGATGAAAATAAAAAGAGATGAGATTCTTGTAATCCTGGCTTTTAGTATGTCCGTTATCGGCCTTCTGATAACGATTTATTTTCTTCTTATAGCGAAGAATATGAATAGAATAATATTTTATGGTAGTTCTATAATTAATGTTTTTATAATTATTTTCCTTATTTGGTATCTGGTTAAATCAAGAAAGTAACAAATATGACAGAAATCTTGATTTTTCGGGAATCATACAATTATCATTCCAGGTAATGATTGGATGAAAGATACCATATCTTTTTTTGAGTGGTGTCCTTTAATTAACTCAAAATAGTACAAGAGCAGATGCCATAGTGCTAAGAATGATAAATACCCTGTAAGGTTTTTCAGGAATTATTTTTACCAGATAAAAACCTGCCACTGCGCCTGCAATAATAGGTATTATCATAAAAAGATCAAACGAAAAACTTTTCCATGTGATTGTTTTCCATACAAAGACATGTAAAGGAACTTTGGATAAATTGATAATGAAAAAAAACCATGCACCTGTGCCAATATAAATATTTTTTGGAAGACGGAAGGAAAGCAAATAAATAGCCATGATTGGACCTGCTGCATTCCCAATCATGGTTGCAAAACCCCCTGCTAATCCTACAATTCCGCTGAACCACCAGTAGTTGGGGACATTAATCTTCTTTTTAAAAAGATCCTGATATATCATTAATAATATCCCGATAATAACCAGCATTGCTATGAGCATTTTGAAATGATCATCATTTATCATTTTTCCAACAATGAGTGCGGTTAATATCCCTAGCATTGCCCATGGTAAAAGTTTTAAAATGTAAGACCAATTAGCATGCCGGTTATAGTAAAAAACTCCAAAACTGTCTGCTATAACGAGCATGGGAAGCAGAAGTCCAACTGAAGGTTTTCCTCCAAAAATTCCTGCCATGACCGGTACAACAAATAATCCCAAACCACTCAAACCAGTTTTAGACATTCCAATTAGCATGCCGCATAATACAACCGTAAGCCATTCGAGGTTTGTCAGATTATAATTTACAATTTGTTGAATCATAGTAATTTATATAATAGTACCCTATAATTAAACTTTCGGAATTTTTTCCTTGCAATATGAATAAGAAAAGTTAATTATAAAAGATTTGGTCACGGTAAAGACTTTCTATAATCTCTATTCATTTTCATCTTTCCCTGTGTTCTCCATATAAAATTATTCATCCGGATATTCAATCTTTCATTTTGTTTATGCATATCTCTTTCACTGAAGTAATCATAAAAAATATTATTACAGGTTGATTTTACTCATAGATAAATTCATAAATAAAACATTTTAAAGATTTTCTTTTCTGATTTAGTAAAAGTGATTCAAAGGAATGATTTCATTGAGACTTAATAAACATAATATCCTGAATAATTATCCAAATATTAAGTATTTTCCCTGAAATTAAAATAATTCCTTAGATACATTTTCAATCTGAACATAAATTTCATGAATAGGGAGATGCAATTCTTCATTCAATAGCTCTTGCTTCAAGGAAAAAGAATAATTATTCTAAAATATTGAATTGTTAATTATTTTGTATTTTTGAATAGATATAATCTCAATAAATCTTCTTCTATGAAGAAAATTATGCGAAGAGTTGCAATTGTGTTGTTTTTTGTAGCCATCATTCCTTCCTGTAACCTGGAGGATGATTGCAAGATATGTACTCGCGTGAAAAATGATGGAGGAATAATAACAAGAGAAATCGGCATTCCTACCTGTGGAGATGCATTAGCTGAAAGGGAAGCTGAAGAGCCAGTAACCATTAATGGTGTTACAACTTATTGGGAATGCAAATAATTTTATCTGTAATAATAAATAGCGCTTCTTATACTTTTCCCTCCAGAACTAACAATTTTTAATTATTCGCTTTTAAAAGTTTTGACAGTCATTATCCCAACTATTGAATTTAAGAATAACAAACTTCATAATTGTATAAAGTATCATTCTTTTTAAAAATCCCATCATTAATTATTATATCTTATTTTACTACGCTGCATTAAAACCTTATCCCTATCAATGTAACATCATCAACCTGATCAACTTCTTTTTTCCAGTTTTCAAAAATTTGATCAAGTGCTAAACCCTGATCATACATAGATTTATCTTGCATTGACATTAAAGCATTTTTAAAGTTTTTGGTCAGGAACTTTTTTTGATTTGGACCACCAAACTGGTCAACAAAACCATCTGAAAATGTATAGAATGTGTCTCCCTTTTTAAGCTTAAATGTGTTTAATGTAAAGGGCTTCATCTCTTCATGGATTGCCACAGGCATCTTATCTCCTTTAATATGGTTAAGTTCTCCATTCTTAATAAGGAAAAGAGGATTATTTGCACCGGCATATTCAAGTATATTCCTGTTATAATCAATCGTACATACTGTAATATCCATACCATCCTTGACATCACTTTGATAATCAAGTTGTTTAAGTGACTTAATTACATTATCTCTTAATTCATTAAGTATAAGGTCCGGTCTTTGAATCTGTTTGTTTATCACAATCTCGTTCAGGAAACTTATTCCCAGCATACTCATAAATGCACCAGGAACTCCATGGCCTGTGCAGTCTGCTGTAATAACAATCCAAAGATTATCCCTTTTATTTACCCAGTAAAAGTCTCCACTAACAATATCCCTTGGTTTATAAAGGACAAAATGATCAATTTCATCACTAAAAAGTTCAAGAGACGGAAGAATCGCCCTTTGTATTCTCAGCGCATAATGTATACTATCGGTAATATGTTTTTTCTGATAAGTGATCTGATCACGTTGCATTTCTGCAATATCTTTTTGTTGTTTTATTTCATCTTTCTGAGCCGTAATAAGTCTGTTTTTTTCTTCTAATATCTCATTAGCTCTCTTTTTGTTACGGTAGTTTACATAAACAAAATATCCAATACCAGTAACTAATATTAGGGCAACTACCACAAAATAAGTGATAAGCTTTTGCTTTTCTATTTCTTTCAGTTGCTGATTAATTCTAGAATCCTGATCTTTAATAATTGATTCTTTTGAAGAGATTTCCTTTTCTCTTATGGCTATGTTTTCCTGCTGTTCTGCAAGAATTTTATTCTGGCTATTTACTTTCTCAAATTGTGTTTGAATAAGCTCTTTTTGTTGTTTTATTTCCTTTTCCTGATCTAACAATACTTTCTCCCTTTCAAGTATCGTTTTCTGTTTATTTCTAATTTCACGATTAAGACTATCAAGTCTGGCAAGTTGTTTCCGAATCATTTCTACTTGTTCAGCGATTTTTACTTCCTGCTCACTAATAATGATTCGTTGCTGCTGTGTAACTTCTTTTTCAACCTGTAAAAGGGTATCAGTAACCTGGAATAGTTTCTCCCAATCTTCCCTTGTTTTGATAGCTTGTGCCAGGAATAATTCAGAAACATTCAATCCTGCTTTATTCATCAATTCCTGGTTTACTTGAAACCGGGGTTTATTTTCCGCAACAACAAAATTTAACATTGATTCCCTGAATTCATAGCCCTCAGTAATTAATAATGTATGTTTCCCTTCTATGATTTTAAAAATCGGATCAAGTTTGAATTCATTTATTTTATTAACATATAATACATTAGTTGGGTTTATTTGATCTAATTCTTTGAATATATAAACCTGAATGGGTTTCCCCTGAATGTACTTTCTTGTTTTACTGAGATTTTCAATGTCCCAGAATAATTCTTCCTGAGGATCAAGTATTCCAATCGTAAAGAATTCCTGCTTTAGAAAGACATCAGCAGGCCATTCAACATATTTTGAAATATCCATGATATACAAGGCTCTTGTCTTGTTATTAAAACCTTGTGAATAAATTTGCTGTGTAATTGTAAAAACCAATAAAATCAACAGTATACGATGAAATAAATTGGGTTTCATATTAGAATTGTTTAATAAGAATTTAAGATTATTTTCAGAATTACATGAAATATATCATTATTCTAAAGGTAAATAAAAGCATCCAATTTCCATAATATTGGCAATTCCAAATTCTTATCTGATTAAAAACCAGTTTATAACAATAAATCTCTTAAAAACCTGGCATACAAAAAACCCTGCCAAAATATTTCAATTTAGCAGGGTTTTCCAGTATAATTATTTAAAATTATTCCTTTTTCTTGTACACCCTTACCCAATCAATTTCAAGGCTTGATGGAATTCCTTCTTCCTTTGCTTTTTCTTTTAGGCTAGAATTAAAAACCATAAACATTTCATCTTCAGGAACACCGGTGTTTTGTTCCTTAAAAATTAACCCGTTAATCT
The DNA here is from genome assembly GCA_964553465.1 of uncultured Bacteroidaceae bacterium. Classification (GTDB taxonomy): domain Bacteria; phylum Bacteroidota; class Bacteroidia; order Bacteroidales; genus CAZKMG01. The sequence goes on along the minus strand of CAZKMG010000277.1, from coordinate 22 downwards.
TCCATGTAAGTTTTCTAGGTTG
>CAZKMG010000276.1:0-5396 GCA_964553465.1 uncultured Bacteroidaceae bacterium | reverse complement strand
TCAGGTTCACCATCCGAAGTTCCAGGAAAACTATGATATGAACCTCACCATTAATGATGCTGGAAATATTTCGGATTCAATCCGGGCAATTCCTCACGTGATTGGAGTAAGTCCACGACTTAAGATTTTCGGTATGGCAAGCACTGCGGGTAATGCTTCTGGTGTGATGATTAACGGTATTGATGTAGATATGGAAAAGTCTGTAAGCGAGCTTTACAAATGTATCCCAGAAGAAGGAGGTTCCTTTTTTGAAACGGCTGATCTGAAAAGTATTGTCATTGGTGAAAAACTGGCTAAAACACTTAAGCTGGTGAATTATACACTTTCAAAAGAAAACATTGATAAACTGCATTCAGAAAGGGATTTCAGGGAAATAATACCTGCCATCGAACCCCTCCTTGATCAAACGTTTAGAACAGAAGGGGATTTTGAGGACAAACTTGTTGAAGTGCTGGGAGAAAACAAAGCAAAAAAATACTCATTCTCACTGAAGGAACTGGCGTTGAAATATAAACTTCGTAAAAAAATAGTGTTGAGCTTCCAGGCGACAGACGGTTCAATTGCATATGATGCATTCCGCGTAGTGGGTGTTTATAAAACGAATAATACTGGTTTCGACGGACTTAATGTCTATGTTCGCAATACTGAACTTATGCATATTGCCGGGATCAAACAGGACCATGTACACGAAATTGCGGTACTCCTTGATGATGCTGAATACGTTATGACAGCAGATACTCTGATTAAAAAATTATGCCCTGGGCTTATAGTAGAAACTTGGGATGAAATTCTACCCGATATTGGTATGTACAGCCATATGATGGACTTTTATCTTCTTGTATTTATGTCGATCATCCTTCTTGCTCTGGGATTTGGTATTGTTAACACCATGCTGATGGCCGTTCTAGAAAGGGTTAAGGAACTTGGAATGCTCATGGCCATCGGGATGAATAAGGCCCGGGTTTTCATGATGATTATGCTTGAAACAATATTCCTTGCACTTACTGGTGCTGTGGCTGGCATGCTGATAAGCTATTTTGCGATTCACTATTTCGGCAGCAGGGGAATAGACCTGTCTCAATTTTATCAACAGGGATTGGAGGCATTTGGTTTCGATGCCAAACTTTTTCCTGAGATCGGATGGATAGATTTCCTCCAGGTTACTGTCCTTGTAATACTTACAGGAATTATCTCATCTATCTATCCCGCAAGAAAAGCCTTAAAACTTAATCCTGCTGAAGCTACACGAATAGATATGTAAAATTATAATCATTATTATGATGAGTTGAGCATGAAATTAATTAGTTAAAATAAAAATCAACATCCAAAATTAATTGGAGATTTCATTTGATCATTAAAAATATAAACACATGAAAGTAATTGAAATTAAAAACCTCCATAAAATATACAATGATTCAGAAATCAAGGTACATGCTGTAAGGGGAATAGACCTGTCTTTTGAACAGGGGGAATTCACTACCATTGTCGGTCCTTCGGGTTCAGGAAAGACAACACTATTGAATATGATTGGTGGACTTGATAAGCCCTCTGAAGGAGATATCCTTGTAGACGGGGTCAACCTTACCCAACTCAAATCATCTGAATTAATCAATTTCCGGCTTAGGAACGTTGGATTTGTATTTCAGGCCTATAACCTTATTCCTGTATTAACTGCAATGGAAAATATTGAGTTCATCATGCAACTCCAGGGGATTAAAAAAGTTCAGAGGGAAGCCAGAGCCACAGAATTACTGGAATCAGTAGGTTTGGGAGGAAGAGGGAACAGCAGACCTGGTAAAATGTCAGGTGGGGAACAGCAAAGAGTGGCAGTTGCCCGTGCACTGGCCTCGAAACCGAAATTTATCCTTGCAGACGAACCAACTGCTAACCTCGATTCAAAGTCAACGGAAAACCTGCTTGAAATCATGGAAAAGCTTAACCATGATGCAAATATTACTTTTATATTTTCAACTCATGATGCACGTGTGGTAAGAAAAGCTCACAGGGTAATTACTGTGGAAGATGGAAAGGTGATTTCTGATATTTTAAGAAATTCAAATTAATCAACGTGATTTCAGATAAAGTATATGTATGCGAACAATATTACCCCAGGGATGGTAGGATATTACATTTCTTGATTTCATCTTTACTTATAATATTAATTTTAAATCAAATTCTTTCCTGAGGATAAATTTTAAATATTTCTATATAATAAATTGTTGGATTTGATATTACGTTAATTAATTGATTTATCATTTTAAGTTAATAAACTATGAAATTTGTAATTAAATATGTGTAAAAGTATAATGCATATTGTTTATCTTGTATTGAGTAGGAAAAAAAATATTCACCCGTTAATTTTATGATTAATGGTTGGATGAACTCCGAAGGGCTCAACGTATCTAAAACATTATGTATATATCATTATTACCCTCTTCAAGCTAGTTAAGCCGATGTATTATTGTATGGGATTTAAATCATGTGGGTTTCAGGATATTGTTCTAATGACATATTTTAAAATTATTTATTATAACAAGATACAGGTATCAGATTAATTTTACTTTGAAAAATATTCAATTGTTAGCTATTTAATATTCTGGTGATTATAAATTGTAATTTTATCGGAAATAGTAATTATTAAATGATTTCGACAAGTTCATTAAAAGAGATCTTGTTATTATAACTATTGACTTTCATGTGTACTTTATGAAAAATAATAGGGCACTATTGATAACATGATATTATTGAATTTAATATTCTATGAAGTAAATATTAATGTTTCGTGCACAACATATTAAATAATAAAATAATAAATAAATTACCTTAAGCTAAAATTTAATGAGAACCAAATTTTTATCAGGAATTCTGATATTTATCTTTCCATGTTTGGTAATCTCACAGGAAAATAACGAAAAAAAGTTCTCTATCACTGGTTATATCTCCAATATGCAATCTGTAATCCTTGACAGTGTGAAAGGGAACTGGATATGCGATAACCTGATTCATAACCGGATAAATGCCTTTTATTATCCTTCAGAAAATGTTACTTTTTCAATTCAGATGCGCAATCGCTTTATGTATGGAGAAACGATTAAATATTCTCAAGGTTATGCAGATGCTATAGATAATGATAATGGGTTTATGGATCTGTCTATGAATATCCTCAACGAGAAATCATTTTTTCTTAATACCTCAATTGACAGGATCTATCTTCAACTTACAAAGGGTAAGTTAGTTACTACTATTGGCAGACAAAGAATAAATTGGGGGATCAGCTCTGTATGGAATCCTAATGATGTCTTCAATGTACAGAACTATTTTGACTTTGATTATATTGAAAAACCTGGTAGTGATGCTATTCGGTTTCAATACTACACCGGACCAGCTTCATCCTTCGAAATGGCAGCTAAACTTGACCAGAATAAAAAATTAACCATGGCAGCATTATATAAATTCAACAAATGGGGATATGATTTGCAGTTTATGGGTGGTATACTGGAAGAAAATGATTATGTAGCAGGCATGGGGTGGTCAGGTGATATTAAAAATGTTGGGTTTAAGGGAGAATTAAGTTATTTTCACCCAGTTGAGAATAGTGCAGATACAACAGGAACATTTCTTTTTTCCCTGGGTGGTGATTATATGTTCAATAATTCTCTTTTTATACAGATTGAAGCCTTATATAGTAAAATTCCTTCCGGACAAAGCATTTCTGATTTCCTTACCTGGTATCAGGGAACCCTGAATGTTAAAAATCTCTCCTTTACTGATCTGAGCCTATTCAGCAGTATTTCATATCCTATTTCACCCTTGCTGAATGGGAGTATAGCAGGTATGTATTTCCCGGAATTAAAAGGTTTTTTTGCCGGTCCGAATATCGACTATTCCCTGTCCGACAATATGCAGTTTAGTTTGATAATGCAGGTTTTTAGCGGAGAATTACCTGATCCGGTCACCCAGGTGAAAGACAGGAAGAACCTGGTTCTGGCCTTCTTAAGATATAAACTTAGTTTTTAATCACGCCAAACCTCTACAACACACAAGCCTCATTCTGCAGGCTGTACTTCTTTACTTCGATATTACAACTGTTGATCGTTGGCTATTGACTACCTATGGCTTAACACTTTCAGTTAGTACTTTTCTTTGCTTTGATATTCTCATATTTCAAGGTCTACACCGGCATCACCTGTCTACCATAGATCTCATTGATCACCTGAGCCAGGCCCGTATATATTGCTGAGCCACCGCAAATAATTCCTTCAAAACCAGCGATATTCTTCAACAAACTGCTGCCCGTAAAGTCTCCGATAGAAAGGAGAAAAAATAAGATGGTCAGGGATCCGAAAATAAATTGTAACGATTTACTTAATTTTAAAGTACCAATGAACATGACTAAGGTAAATATGCCCCACAGGAGCAGGTATGTAGCTAATTCAGCACTTCCGGGAGCTTTATCCCACCAGCCTGTTTTAGGCATAACCAGCAATCCAACCAGAGAAAGCCAGAATAATCCATAAGAGGTAAAGGCAGTTGTACCGAAAGTATTACCTTTTTTCCATTCCATGATTCCAGCGATAACCTGGGCAAGGCCACCGTAAAAAATACCCATAGAAAGAATCATGGTACCGAGTTCATAAAATCCTGCATTATGAACATTCAGAAGCACTGTTGTCATGCCAAATCCCAGTAAACCCAGAGGAGCTGGATTAGCTGTTGAATCCTTAATTTTTGTCATTTCTTCGTTTCGCATAGTTTTAACTTTGTTTGCTTTAGCAGGGTTAATATATAATGAAATATATGATTTAAGAGTAAAAGATATATTCAAAACTATTTATCATCAAGTGGATAGAGAAAGCTAAAATATTTTATGAGACTAAATCGATATAACAAAACAAATCTCGATTTGTTGAAGACCATAATACGGAAAAATAATAACTGGAATTTATAAGGGGTGATTGTGGCTCGAAAGAACGTTACACGAAATCCTGTCAGGGTATAGCTTTTAAAATATATTTCATGAATAGACTAATCATTTCAGAGTTACTGAAGATAAGCTCAGGGAGTGTTTATTTTGAATTTTTACATTCCTACTGCAGGGATATTGGTCTGGGTTAGAAGTCAGGCCTTTTATCAAGAAATAGTTTCAATGTTTTATTACTTTAATTTCATAACCAGCATGCTAAAGTTCGGCTAAATATAAAAAACAAGTAATCAACTTTGATAACGATTGAAAATCCTAAAAAAATGATATTATTTTCTGCCTTAAAACTATTTGACTGGTTGTGCTGTTATATAAAATCAATAAGGATAAATTCTATTAAAATTAATGGTTCAAAGCATAAAATATAGCAGTTCAGTAGTCATGGTTATGATTTTATTCATGCCAGCGAGAGCTA
>CAZKMG010000275.1:0-5441 GCA_964553465.1 uncultured Bacteroidaceae bacterium | reverse complement strand
ACCACCTATCCGGATAAGGATGATTAGGGGCTCCTTCATAAAGGACAATTGTGGATCCATTAATAAGGGGACCGTAAACAATATAGCTGTGACCGGTTATCCAACCAGGATCGGCTGCACACCAAAAACGGTCTTCTGGTTTAATGTCAAATACCATACGATGTGTAGTGGAAGTATATACACTATATCCTCCGTGTGTATGAATTAATGCTTTTGGTGTTCCTGTCGAACCTGATGTATATAGTAGAAATAGCATGTCGGAGGAATCCATAGGCTCAGTATCACACTTATTTGAGGCAATGGGTAATGATTTTAAATCATGAAGCCAGTAATCACGGTCATTTTCCATATATACATCTACACCTGTCCTCTTCACCGTAATACAAATTTCCATAGTGGGTGATAACTCCATAGCTTTGTTTACAATACTTTTCATTTCCACTACTTTTCCTCTCCTATAACCACCGTCAGCAGTAATAACTACTCGGCTGTTAGCATCGTTGATGCGATCTGCGAGCGCTTCATGACTGAATCCACCATAAACTACACTGTGTGCAGCCCCAATCTTCACACAGGCAAGCATGGCAATGATCTGTTCCGGTATCTGTGGCATATAAATAGTAACTACATCACCTTTTTTAACACCCATACTCTTTAATATATTGGCAAACTGACAAACTTCCCTGTTTAAAGCATGATAGGAAAATGTTCTGGTATCACCTGGCTCGCCTTCCCATATCAATGCCAGCTTGTTCCTGGTAGGAGTTTCGAGGTGACGGTCGATGGCATTAAGAATAATGTTAGTCTTTGCACCTTCAAACCATTTAAAGAAAGGGGGATTGCTCTTATCAAGTACCTTGTCCCATTTTTTATACCATGCGAGGTGATCAGCCTGTTCTGACCAGAATTTTTCAGGATTTTCAATGGAATACTTATACATTTTCTCGTATTCCTTAATATTAGCATTATCTATTACAGACTTTGAGGGATAATACATCATTTCCTCTGTATTGTTACCCATTAAATTTTGCTTTTTTTCCATAAATATTAACCTAAAGTATGTGAATAATTAAAATGTATCTTAAGGAAAGTAATATTCAGTAGTAAACTAATTGGAGTAAAAAGTATAAGATATTCACTTTTTGGAATTTGAATCTTTACAATATATTAACAACTAAAACCTGAAAAAGATTAAAAAGCAGGAAAAAAAAACTGCAAATCTCTTAATTTAACACAATTGTTTAAGGTAAAATTCAATAAATAAGCAAGTTAACTCTTAAAAAATTATTAAATTAATTTGCTTTTTTAAACTGAGATCTACCATTAAATATGCTACTCTGAAACAAAAAATAATATAAGCTTAAATTTTTTAAACATAATGTTTAATAAGTTTGTTAAATTTGCAGTCCTTAGTTTGTGTTCCTTGAACCATTGACCATTAGCTGCCGAATGTTGACTGTATATTGCCAACAGCCGACTGCTGACTATTTGAAATTCAATAAATCATATACTTTAATTTTTAAAAGAATTGGCTGGAAAAACATTATTTGATAAAATATGGGACGACCATGTTGTTGAGAACATACAGGGAAGACCTGATGTACTATATATCGACAAGCACCTCATTCATGAAGTGACGAGCCCACAAGCATTTGCAGGAATTGACAGAAGGGGAATCAGTGTCTTCAGACCCCAAAATACAGTAGCTACTCCTGATCATAATGTACCAACAGTGGATCAGCATCTTCCTATTAAGGATGAATTATCTCGTTTACAGGTAAATAAACTTGCTGATAACTGTAAGAAACACGGGATTACCCTGTATGGGCTGAATCATCCTTTTCAGGGTATTGTTCATGTTATTGGACCTGAATTAGGTATTACACAACCGGGAATGACTATTGTCTGCGGGGATAGTCATACTTCTACTCATGGCGCATTTGGTAGTGTTGCATTCGGCATAGGAACCAGTGAAGTGGAAATGGTACTGGCAACCCAATGCATTATGCAACCAAAACCAAAAAAAATGAGAATTAATGTGGAAGGTACTCTGGCTAAAGGAGTCACAGCCAAGGATATCATTCTTTATATCATCTCTAAAATTTCGGCAAGTGGTGGCACCGGATATTTCATTGAGTATTCAGGCTCAACAATCAGGAGCCTTTCGATGGAAGGCAGAATGACTATCTGTAATATGAGTATTGAAAGCGGAGCCAGAGGTGGTTTAATAGCACCCGATGAAATAACATATTCATATCTTAAAGGGAGAGAATTTGCACCCAAAGGAGAGGAATATGAAAAAGCAGTTGAAAGATGGAAAATACTGAAAAGTGATGATGATGCAGTTTTTGACAAGGAACTCACTTTTGATGCGGCTGATATAGAACCTATGATCACCTATGGCACCAATCCGGGTATGGGCATGAAAATCAATAGCAGGATACCAACAATAAACGAGATTGGTCAAAGCAACCTTGCTACTTTTAATAAAGCCTTGGATTATATGGGTATTAAAGCAGGAGAACAGCTTATCGGCAAAAAAGTGGACTATGTATTTGTAGGTAGTTGTACCAATGGAAGAATTGAAGACTTAAGGGTTGTGGCTGATTTTGTAAAAGGTCGAAAGAAAGCTGATGATATTATCGCCTGGATTGTGCCAGGATCAAAACAAGTCGAAAAACAAGCATATGAAGAAGGAATAACCAAAGTTCTTGAAGAGGCAGGATTCCGCCTCAGACAGCCTGGTTGCTCCGCATGCCTGGCTATGAACGACGATAAAGTCCCAGAAGGAAAACTAGCTGTAACGACATCCAACAGAAACTTTGAAGGACGCCAGGGACCGGGCGCAAGGTCAATGCTGGTCAGTCCTTTGACGGCTGCAGCTGTAGCAGTAACGGGTGTAATTAATGACCCTAGAACCCTTTTGTGATTATAAGGGTAAGTATTTATTAATGCTTTCCAGACCTGGAAAGAAAATTGAATGAATTATGAATTTGAACCAACAAACTGAATATATGCATTTTAAATATTAAAAATATGGCTATCGATAAATTTAATACTATTGAATCAACAGCGGTACCACTTCCAATTGAAAATGTCGATACGGATCAGATCATTCCTGCACGTTTTCTGAAAGCAACAACCAGGAAGGGTTTTGGTGAAAATTTATTCAGAGACTGGCGATATGGTAAGGATAACCTGCCAAAGCAGGATTTTGTTCTCAACAATAAAAAATACTCAGGATATATTTTAGTTGCAGGAAAAAATTTTGGATCAGGATCCAGCAGGGAGCATGCTGCCTGGGCCATTCACGATTATGGTTTTAAGGTAGTAGTTTCCAGCTTCTTTGCAGATATCTTTAAAAATAATGCATTAAATAATGGACTTTTACCTGTTCAGATTTCAGAGGTATTCCTGTCTAAAATTTTTGAAGTTATTAAAAAGGATGCCAACAGTATCATAAAAGTAGATCTTATTAACCAGGAAATCATACTGATGGCAACTGGTGAAAAGGAAAAATTTGAGATCAACTCTTATAAAAAAGAATGTCTTCTCAATGGATATGACGATATTGATTATATGCTTAATCTAAAAGAAAAAATTCTTGAATTCGAAAGGAATAGGAATTAACAAATTCTCTGCTTTGCTAATTAATAAATGCACATTAAATCGATCTCTACAAAATTACCAGTATTTGTGTATGATTAATTAAATGTAAATAAAATCTCTGTGTTTTTGCAATTCACCTTCTGGTCTGTTGGTTTAGCGAATTTAACCACAAATGTGGAGGGTACTGTTCAAACATGGAAGTATAGCTATAATGAGCCCTTCGGGGTTTATTAGACTATTATAATTTAAATTATGAACTGATGAAAATCACGATAATGGATACTACACTTCGGGATGGGGAACAAACTTCCGGAGTGTCATTTACAGCTACTGAGAAACTAAACATTGCCAAGCTATTACTTGAGGAGCTGAAGGTAGACAGAATTGAAGTGGCATCTGCCCGTGTATCAGAAGGTGAATACAAAGGTGCTAAAATGATTTTTGATTGGGCTAAAAATAATGGATTTATTGAGCAGGTGGAAGTGTTGGGTTTCGTAGATAATGATATTTCTTTAAATTGGATTGATAAAGCCGGTGGTAAAGTAATTAATCTTTTAACAAAGGGTTCTTTAAAGCATTGTCAATACCAATTGAGAAAATCCCCTGAACAACATATTGCAGATATAAAAGTAGTATTAGAAAATGCGAGGAAAATGGGTATCAGGGTAAATATTTACTTTGAAGATTGGTCCAACGGTATGAGGAATTCACCTGATTACATGTATAAAATGCTGGATAACTTAAAGGATGAATCTATTGAAAGGTACATGTTACCGGATACACTTGGCATTTTAAACCATCAGGAGACTTACGACTTTTGCCTGGATATAAAGAAACGTTATCCCAGGTTGAAGTATGATTTTCATGCTCATAATGATTATGATTTAGCCACAGCTAATGTATATTCAGCCATTAAAGCGGGAATTACAGGAATCCATACCACTATAAACGGATTGGGAGAAAGAGCAGGAAATGTTCCGTTATCAAGCGTGATTGGTATTGTTAAAGATCATTTCAATTACAAAATGTCTGTAAATGAGAAAAAACTATACCTGGTAAGTAAATTCATTGAATCCTTTTCCGGAATACGAATTCCAGCCAATAAACCTCTGATCGGGGAAAATGTTTTTACACAAACCAGCGGTATTCATGCAGACGGGGATTATAAAGATAATTTGTATTTCAATGATCTGTTGCCTGAAAGGTTCGGTCGTAAGAGGCAATATGCATTGGGGAAAATGTCAGGGAAGGCCAGTATCATTAAAAACCTTGAGGAATTGGGTATAGAACTCACGAGGGAAGAGATGCAAATGGTTACTGACCGGGTTATTGAACTTGGAGACAGAAAAGAAACTGTCACTAAGGAAGATCTGCCATACATTATTTCTGACGTTTTACGTAGTGGAAGGGTTGAAGAGAAAATCAGGATACGAAATTTCTCTCTTTCTGTAGCTAAAGGGTTGAGATCGGTGGCTACACTCAGCATTGAAATTGATTGTGAAGTGTATGAAGAAACTTCTTCGGGGGATGGCCAGTACGATGCGTTTATGAAAGCCCTCTGGAAGATTTACAATAAATTGAAAAAGAAACACCCCGTTTTAACTGATTATGTGGTTACTATTCCACCAGGAGGTAAGACAGATGCATTGGTGGAGTGTATGATTACCTGGGATTACGGTGGAAGGATTATTAAAACCAGAGCCCTGGACCCAGATCAGACCGTTGCTGCCATTAAATGTACTGTAAGAATGTTAAATATTATTGAGTCATATCCAAACTAGTTTATCTTTGCAAATCAGAATTCCCAATTTGGAACATTAACCTGAAAGTAA
>CAZKMG010000274.1:0-5479 GCA_964553465.1 uncultured Bacteroidaceae bacterium | reverse complement strand
CTAACAATTATCCGCTTTAAAAATTAGTTATATTGCAGCAGAAATAATATAATCTAATGCATAACTTAAGGATATTTATCTGGATCTTAATTATTGGCCCTGTTTTGCAGATTGATGCACAGAAATCTAAACTAACAGTTAACCTTGAGTCTGGATTTAGTTACGAAACCGAGATAACAAGTTCAATCAGTTTTGTACAGGAATTTATGGGTATCAGCTATACAACAGATACTCGAATTTCTAATGTAATAATTTCGGAAGTAACTGATGATCACAATAATTCAGGCTTTATTCTGAAGTCAAATTATAAACATATGAGTTTTTCGATGAAATCGCTTATGATAGATCTGGAGATGAGCTCTGATTCCAAGAATATGACAAATCCAATGAATATTATGATGAAGTCTCTTGTTGGAAAACCCTTCTATCAAACTATTTCATCAGAAGGTAAATTAGCAGATATTCAAGGTCTTGATGAATTAATCCAGCAGCAATTAGAAAAAATCAATTTACCAGAGGAACAAAAAGCAGAGTTCCGTCAGAATTTTCTGGACAGTTTTGGCGAAAAGGCTCTAACAGATATTACTCTTCAGAATTCCATCGTATATTGCGACAGTGCTTTTGATGTCGGCGATAGCTGGTTCAGAAGTCTAACAATCAAGCCCTATGGGATACCAATGCATCTTATGGTTAATGTCAGCGTTAAAGAGATTTCAGATGGTTATGCAACCTTCATTGCCGAGGGTACACTTGCGGCCAGGAAAATTTCAGTTCAGGATGAAACCGCGACTTCAACAATCACTTATGACCTGGCAGGCACAGAAGTTTCAGAAATAAAAATTGATCTAACAAAAGGTCTTATTGTTAAAAGCATATCTACACAGTTTATTCATGGGAAAGTAAATACTTCTGATAAGGATACACCTGGAAAAGTTATTGAAATCCCCTTAAAAATTAACTCCAGAACTGCGTTAAGCTCTAAGTAAAGATAGTTAACATTGTCTCATGTGAACTGATTCAAACAAATCTATCAAATAATTTTTAAAATATTATACTATAATTATTTTTAAATTATCTACACAATTCTTTAACAAAATCATTAATAAGATCACTTTTTAAGGAAGCTAAATCTTATTTGCCCTCAGTATTGTAATTCATGAAAGGCCACTTTCTTTGTAATCCATGCCGGAGCTTAGCTTCCGAACATATTTTTATCAAATATTTTTTATAATTTTCCCAAAAAATTGCTTGTTTGTTTTAAATAAAAACGTATTTTTGACCGCTTTTAAAATCTTTTTTATGGTTAATGTATTCACCTGATATTGTAGATGAAAAACGAACAGTCACCTCATGTTCTCCATCCTGATTTAGCCCAGGGGAGAAGCTTTCAAAAGAACCTGATAATAGGTAACAGAATTCCGAAGGATTATTTTGTTACAACAGGTAAAGGTGAAAGCGACATCGCAGTTCATGCTGGATCTTATCACCTCGCTTTAAAATCAGCAGGGATTGAAATGGCTAACATAATGACTTATTCCTCCATTCTTCCCAAAATTGCTAATGAGATATCAAGACCAACCATCATCACTCATGGTGCTGTGGTTGAATCGATCATGGCCGTGGCCAATGGACAAAAAGGAGAATTACTAAATGCCGGAATAATATATGGGTGGCTTTATGATAAGAGAAGTCATGAAAAATTTGGCGGACTTGTATGTGAACATAGTGGAAATTATACTGACAAAGAAATTTATAAAAAGCTAAATGATAGTCTTCAGGAGCTTTATACTAATGGGTTTAATACCCAGTATGAACTTCGTGATATGAATATTATTACACAATCTTGTCGACCTGTGAAAACATATGGAACAGCTTTAGTTGCATTATGTTTTACAAGTTATGTCTACCCGGTTCTTGAATATCCGACAAATTAGGAACTAATTGTCGATTCTTCGGTTTTTTATACATGGAGTATATTTCATAACTTCATGAAATAATACAGATTAATTTATTTTTTTCGATTACAATTCAAATCACATTAATCCTTATAATCAACAGTGAGTTATCTTGCACACTCATTCATCAAATCAAAGTGAAATGAAAAAAAGTGAAATTCTAAGAGAAAAAATTAAACATATCGATATTACATCCTTCGATTCGACTTCTATTATCAATTCCATGAGAGGAATGTCTTTCACTTCCCGAGAAACTGCAATAGCCTCCGATCTTCTTGGGAGGATGCTTAGGGATAAGAATTGTACAATCATACTTACTCTTGCAGGAAGCACAAGTGCCGGTGGTTGCATGAATATTTATGCCGATATGATAAAGTATAACATGATTGATGTGGTGGTAGCTACTGGAGCTTCCATTGTTGACATGGACTTTTTTGAAGCACTCGGGTTTAGCCATTATAAAGGAACTCAGTTTATTGACGATAATTTACTGCGAAATTTATATATTGATAGGATTTATGACACTTTCATAGATGAAGAAGATCTTCAGAATTGCGATGATACAATACGTAAAATTGCAGATACGCTTGATCCTCGCCCATACTCGTCGCGTGAATTTATTTTGGAAATGGGGAAATATCTTGTCAAGAACTCTGTTAAAAAAGATTCGCTTGTTCAGCTCGCATATGAAAATAATGTCCCAATTTTTTGTCCTGCATTTAGTGACAGTAGTGCCGGATTTGGTTTGGTTAAACACCAGTGGAGCAAAAAAAATGAGCATGTGTCCATTGACTCAGTAAAAGACTTTATGGAATTAACCATGATAAAAATGAAAGCTAAAACTACGGGCTTATTTATGATTGGAGGTGGCGTGCCAAAGAACTTTGCACAGGACACTGTCATATGCGCAGAAATTCTTGGTAAGCATGTGCCCATGCATGGCTATGCGGTCCAGATAACTGTGTCTGATGTCCGTGACGGAGCATGCTCGAGTTCTACATTGAAAGAGGCATCATCATGGGGAAAAGTTGAAACTAATTATGAACAGATGGTATTTGCAGAAGCTACATCAGTACTTCCACTCATCATTAGTTGTAATTACCATAAAAAAGATTGGATTCAAAGACCAAGAAGAGCATGGACCCAATTATTTAATGCTTAAATTCTCATGAATTATTAAATAAGATAATTTTTTTGGATTCAATACAATAATGAAAGAAAAGATTACGTACCCTTTTAAGTCTATCAAATTTTCATAAAATAATGAAAAAGTTTATTCTATTTGTTATAATCCTAAATACTTCCTTTTCAATGTTAAAAGCTCAGGATTATGAAAATTCAGTTGGCTTAAGAGCTGGATTTTCAAATGGCATAACCCTGAAACATTTCTTCTCAACTAATGATGCCGTAGAAGGAATCCTTACTTTACGCTGGGGGGGATTCAATATTACCGGCTTATATGAGAGACATCAATCTGCCTTTAAAACGAATGGGATGTACTTTCTTTATGGGGCAGGTGCACACATTGGCTTTTATGATTCCAATCATTGGCTAGATAATCATGATGCAGTTACTATAATTGGAATTGATGGAATAATTGGTTTAGAATATGTTTTTAAAGAAATACCATTCAATTTATCTCTGGATTGGAAACCTGCCATCAATTTTGCAGGTTATTCTGGTTTATGGGGTGATGAAATAGCAGTCTCTTTTCGGTATATTTTTTAAATAAGTAATCTAAATATTCTGGTAAAATATTTTCATGATTTCATCTTTTGTATTCTTATAAGGTATATGTTTATATAACTGATAATGAACTTCTTAGAAATATTTTGTTCATTCATTATAAGCTAAAAATGACATGAGACTTCCTCAATTAACTGAAATTATTGAAGCTGCAAAAAGGATTCATCCTTATATTCATCATACTCCGGTCCTTACGTCCAGCAGTTTAAACGATATTTCAGGAATGAATCTGTTTTTCAAGTGTGAAAATTTTCAAAAAGTAGGAGCTTTCAAATTCAGAGGTGCAATGAATGCTATTTTACAATTACCCCCGGAAAAAAGAAAAAATGGAGTAGCAACTCATTCATCAGGAAATTTTGCGCAGGCTTTAAGTCTTGCTGCCAAATTTTCAGGATTAAAGGCCTATATTGTCATGCCTGAAAATGCACCTGGAGTGAAGAAAAGAGCTGTAATGGGTTATGGCGCGGAAATTATTGATTGTGCCCCTACCCTGGAAGCCCGCGAGACTACTTTGAACTATGTTGTATCCCAAACCGGAGCATCATTTATTCATCCCTATAATGATATTCGGGTAATCCTAGGTCAAGCAACTGCAGCGCTTGAACTCATAAATGATATAAAAAAGCTAGATATTATGATTGCACCTGTGGGAGGCGGAGGTTTAATCTCTGGAACAGCAATTACAACGCATTATTTATTGCCGGAGGCTGAAATCTTTGCAGGAGAACCGTATGGAGCTGATGATGCATATCGATCATTTCATAAGAAGGAAATTATTCCTAGCATCCAGCCAAAGACTATTGCAGACGGATTAAGAACATCACTGGGCGATATTACATTTCCGATAATCCTGAAATTACTTACTGATATAATACGAGTTGAGGAAGCTGAAATTATTGAAGCAATGAAACTAATCTGGGAAAGGATGAAAATAATTATTGAGCCTTCAGCAGCTGTTGCTTTCGCAGCCATCCTGAAAGAAAAATACAGATTTGAAAGAAAAAGAATTGGAATAATACTTTCCGGTGGAAATATTGACCTGGCCAATATCCCATTCTAATTTCATTAACTATAAATCTTACTCACACTATCACCAAATAATTCACGAATTCATTTATATTTTCAACCCAGAGTGATTGATAAATAGTACACTGAAAAATATCAAATTGTTTAAAAAATAATAATCAACTTATAATAAAAAGTAATTATATAAGCAATAATAATTATTATATGAAATTGACACACATCATGTTGAATTCTTTCTATCATGACCATTGTTTTTATGTACTTTTTATGAAATTTAGCAGTCTCCTACTGATATTAAACCCTTAGATTAATAAGAACATTTGCCAAATGTTGATCGTCAGTATTTTAGCTAGTATTGTTCTTATATTAATATTTATTAATCAGCATAAAGGGTTTATTAAATAAATAGAAAGTCATAAATAAAGAAGTGTTTTTAATAAAAAGACACTTTTTTTATTTTCATTATGTAATCTGGCATTCTTAGAATTGTAATTAGTCTAAAGATAATTCAGAGGATAAACATGCTTACATTCTCATAATGTGATGATTAACTTTTTGACACACATAAACCGCCTTTCATCTAAATCTTTTATACGGATTAACTTTAAAGATTTTAAAATTCTTAACTATTATAGTTTTCAATGAAAAAATAATTACTAATCTGAATGCATATTCTTGTCCAAAACGGACACTTATTCCTGCTGAAAACGGACAGTAATTCTTGCTGAAAACGGACACGGATTCTTTGGGTA
>CAZKMG010000273.1:0-5502 GCA_964553465.1 uncultured Bacteroidaceae bacterium | reverse complement strand
ACGTTTGCAAACGTATTGGCTAATAGCCCAGATGCCTGCACTCCCATTGAAATCGTGGTACAAAAGGTTACCACTGCAGCTGAAGAAAACAATCAACAAAAACCCCAATTTGGTAAAATATCCGGACTTGAAGATGAAAATGGCACTTTCTTCTTTATTACAAAATAAATTTTATTAATATGTATTTTTTAAGGATTCCCTTTACTATACAAATTATTCGTCATTTCTGGCGAATAATTTTTTTATGTACTCCTTTGATCTTCACTTTTACACTTAGTGCGCAAAATTACTATTTTGACTCCTATGGAGTAGCTGATGGATTGGCCCAATCCACAGTCTATGACCTGATACAGGATAATAACGATTACTTGTGGCTGGGAACCAGAGCAGGTGTAAGCCGGTTTAACGGTAAAGAATTCAATAATTATACTATTGAAAATGGTCTTGCTGAAAATGGTGTTCGTACCATTATGATCGATAACAAAAACAGGATGTGGCTGGGCCATTCCAGCGGTGGGGTTAGTATTTATGA
This sequence comes from uncultured Bacteroidaceae bacterium, assembly GCA_964553465.1. Lineage (GTDB taxonomy): Bacteria > Bacteroidota > Bacteroidia > Bacteroidales > CAZKMG01. Next base: position 4,970 of record CAZKMG010000273.1, on the reverse strand, counting down.
GGGACAGAAATTCAGTGTTTTTACAAAATCAAATGGATTATTTACAAGTGATATAACTTCTATTGTTCAGGATGACAACGGGTACATCTGGATCGCTTCAGAGCTCTCAGGTGTAATAAAAATTACTGAAATAGGGAATACCCTTGAAGAGTCCAAATACGAACAATATATCGGTAATAAACTAAGCGACAGGGTTTTTGGTGCTTATAATTCAAAAAAGGGAATCCTTTATTTTATTACAGATGCGTTTATAAAATATTACCAACCAGAAACTAACAGCTTTTCTAACCTTGAAATACAGGGAATGCCATCATTCTTCCTGATTACGACAATGTTTGAAGACAGCCATGAAAATTTGTGGTTCGGTACTTTTCATGGGGGCCTATATAAGTATCAGGCTGATCATGGAGCTTTTAAAATTTATGATATCAGAGATGGCCTGTCTTCTAACTGGATTACTGCTATTTCAGAAGATAATTCTGGAAATATTTGGGTTGGGACCTGGGGGGGAGGCATTACTTTAATTCAAGATAATAAGCTTAGAATTTTTAATCTCGAGAATGGATTAGAGGATCTAAAAATACGTAAGTTTATTGAAGACGCTGAAGGAAACATGCTAATCGGAACAAACGAACATGGACTTTCAATTTTTAAAGGAGAGCAATTTGTTTCCTTTTTTGAGAAAGATGGATTAATGAGTTCTCAGGTTTGGTCTGTAATCCAGGATAATACGGGAAAATTCTGGTTTGGGACAACGAATGGGATTTCAATCTATAATGAAACCCAATCCGAAAAGTCTCAGTTTAGTGACTTTTACAAATTAAAAGGGAATCGCATAAAAATGATCAGGGAAGATTCTAAAGGCCGTATATGGATAGCCACTGAGACAGATGGTATTTTCACCTTTAACAATATTACTGGTTCTTTCACTTATGAACCGCGACTTAATTCATACCTTCCAAGACTTGTTGTTACAGACCTTGCAACTGACAAAAATGGGCTTGTATGGGCTGGAACCCTGGATGGGCTTGTTTCTTACAATTATGATAATCAGGAAGCAAATTATTATACACAGACAGCAGGGCTAGCCGGGAATGACATTACATCACTATATTCTGACAACAAGAATAGATTATGGATTGGCGCACGAGGCATTGGCATGACAGTATTACAAGATACCGGGTTCAGTATTGTAAAACTTGATCAAAGCTTTACTCCAACCTGTATGATTATGGATATGGAAGGAAAACTCTGGGTGGGCACCGAAGCCAAGGGCGTTTTTGTAATAGACCCTGAAAAAAGAACTATCCAACAAAATTATAGGGAGAGTGATGGGTTAATGGCCAATCTTATAAATCTTCTTAATGTTGATGATAATAATAACATCTATATAGGTACAAATAAAGGACTTAATGTCTATAGCTCTACTGAAAATAAAATATACACCTATACTAAAAAGAATGGGTTTGTTGGTATAGAAACTAAAGCAAATTCCACATTCAAAGATAATAAGGGAAGATTATGGTTTGGAACAGTGGCCGGAATTACAAGGTTCGATCCAAATATTCAACGGAAAAGGATTGAAGAACCTTTAACTCACATCATCAGGCTCAGGGTTAACCTTAAAGACCAAATATTGACTGATAGGCTGAAACTAAACCATAATCAAAATAATATTATTTTTGATTATATGAGTATTTGTTTAACGAATCCGGAAGCTGTTAAATATAAAATAATGCTTGAAGGAGCTGAAAATGATTGGCGTCATACAACTCAAACAACTGTGACGTATCCTTCCCTGGCGCCAAAAAAATATATTTTTAATGTTCTTGCACAAAACAGTAACGGGATCTGGAATAAAGAACCCATAAGTTATTCTTTTCAGATTAAACCTCCATTTTATAAAACCTGGTGGTTTATTTTAATATGCATCATTTCAGGTGCCGCAGCAATAATAATTTATGTTCAGGTAAGGGAACGGAACTTAATCAGGGAAAAAAGGATTCTGGAAGAAAAAGTTATTGAAAGAACTGCAACTGTTGTTGCCCAGAAAGAAGAACTTGCCCAGAAGAACAAAGATATTACAGATAGCATAAGATACGCCAAAAGAATACAGTTTGCTATTCTACCCCCTGAAATTCCATTTAAAGATACCTTTATCCTTTTCAAACCAAAAGATATTGTGAGTGGAGATTTTTATTGGTTGGATCAAATCGGAGATCTTGAGTTTCTTGCTGCCGTTGACTGTACGGGACATGGTGTGCCTGGTGCATTTATGTCCCTTATCGGATATACTTCCATTAGCAAGATTGTGAGAGAGATGAAAATATATAAACCATCTGAGATATTAAATCAACTAAATATTGAAATCATCAGGAGTCTACAAAAACAGGATGAGGCAGGAGGAGCTATCCAGGATGGCATGGATATGTCTCTTATTTGCTATAATACGAAAACTAAGCTGCTTCAATTCGCCGGTGCTTTTAATCCACTTTGGCTGTTTCGTGATGATAATCTTAGGGAAATTAAAGCCGATCGATATTCAATCGGCCGTTCATCAGCTGATATCGTGAAAGAATTTACTAATCATGAGATTAATATTAAAAAAGGAGATTTTATTTACTTCTTTTCTGATGGATATGCTGATCAGTTTGGTGGTGATTCAGGTAAAAAATTTAAGACAAAACCTATGAAAGAACTGATTATTGCTCTCCAGGATCAACCACCTGAAAAGCAAAGACAAATCCTTGAAAATACGATTGAGGCATGGAGAGGCGAAATTGAACAGGTTGATGATATCCTGGTTATCGGAAGAAGATTTTAATTATTCCTCTATTGCGGCATACTGAATAGGGCTATCGTCCCCGTGAATTGAATGAAGTATTGCCGAAATCACATCTGTGGGATGCTCAACAACCCTCCACATATCTTTATGCGAATGACGCATGAAATTTTCATGTATCATTTTCTCAAAAAAATCAATAAGTGGATTGAAGAACTCATTTGTATTTACTATTATTATTGGAACATAAAGTTGTCCGAGTTGCTTTAATGTGATAACTTCTGTTAATTCTTCCAATGTTCCAATACCTCCGGGTAAAGCTACGACTGCATCAACACCTTTGATCATAAGATTTTTTCGTTTATGCATGTCTTTAACCTCAATAAGCTCTGTTATATTTGGATGAGCCCAATCCATTTTTCTCATGAATCCGGGAATGACCCCAGTAATCCGACCTCCTTCACTGAGTACCGAGTCAGCTAATCTTCCCATTAATCCAACTGCACCTCCCCCATAAATTACATGAATCTGGTTCCTTGCAAGTTCCTTTCCCAGTATTTCAGCATCATCAAAATACTTATTATCAATTTTTGCACTTGAAGCACAAAAAACACAGATCTTATTAATGGATTTCATCTGAGATAAAAGGAATGAAAATATTTAACTTTTCTCAATTCGGGTGAATGGAAATCTATATGCCTTCGTAATTTAGGTTCTTCATCATGAATTGAAAAATTAATAATCGACCACTTATTGCAATCAAATATCAATTCTTAATGAATCTGGCATAAAAGATTCCGGAAATCTTTAGTATTATAATAAAGCTTCTAGTTTATTAACCAGTGTACTTTTTGGAACTGCCCCGACTTGTTTATCAGTAACAACTCCATTCTTAAAAAATAAAATGGTCGGAATATTTCTTATCCCAAATTTCATTGTAATTCCCGGATTGCTGTCAACATCAACTTTGCCAACAATCGCTTTGTCTTTATAGTCTTCTCCTATTTCGCTAACAATTGGGCCAACCATCCGACATGGGCCACACCATTCAGCCCAAAAATCAATGATAACCGGTTTATCAGATTTGAGGACTATCTCATCAAAGTTGTTGTCAGTAATTTCAATAGACATAATTTTGGTTTTTTAATTAATTGCTTAAATATAATTAGGTTTTTATATAGACAAATAACTATTTTAATAAAAAATCAATATCAGAGTTACTTTCCAGATAATTAAAAAATTTGTCAGTTAAATCCACATATTGATTCCTTGAAAAAAGGTCTATCTTTAAATTTGTATAATTCTCAACAATTTGAACGCGTAATTGTTTAGCCTGATTTACTTTCTCAGGGAAAACAATAAATTTTTTTAAATTATCAATCATCTCTTGTGAGATAATCTCAACTGGGATTATCAGAATAATTGATCTAACTATTTCTTTTCTGACCTCTGATAGCATGTGAATATTCTTTATTCTGAGTTCAATACCTGATCTTTCATTTTTCTTTGATGTCCATTCTTCCACGTTAGCCTTTATTAAGAGTGCAAGTCCCGGAGAAAAGAAATTCTTATAATTTATAAAATCATTCCCCCACAACCGTAATTGGAAAATTTCCGTATAATCCTCAATTACAGCTATTCCATAAGGTCTGTTATTGCTTTGAGAAATACCTTGTTTAAAAGTTTTAACAATCCCGGCAAATGAAATTTCTCTGCCCTTAAAATTTTGAAGATTACTGGTTAAATTATATAGATCCGTATTACAGTAACTTTTTATCTCGGGCTTGAATCTGTCCAAGGGGTGTGCAGTAAGATACATACCAATTAATTCCTTTTCCTGGGTAATTTTTTCAATTAATGGCCAATCCTCAGTGACAGTTGGGACAGGTTTCTGGATTGTATCTGCAGAAGCGACACCAAATAAGGTCTGCTGAGTACCTATTTTATCCTGGCGCATAAGATTTGCATATCTCAGAAGGCTATCGATAAATGTTTGATCAGATCCTGCTGGTTCAAAATATTGTGCCCGGTTTATATCCTTAAAACAATCAAACGCTCCTGCTTTCGCTAACACTTCAAAATTTTTTTTGTTTACCACCTGTGAATCATTTCTCTCAATAAAATCAAAAATATCTGAATATGGCCCTCGAGCCTTTCTTTCCAATATTATACCTGATACAGCGGCATC
>CAZKMG010000272.1:0-5512 GCA_964553465.1 uncultured Bacteroidaceae bacterium | reverse complement strand
GGGATTAGTATCTTTACTTCCAATTACAACTTTGGGAATATTTAATTCTTTAATAAGTAATGAACAAGGAGGTGTCTTACCATAATGGGAGCAAGGTTCCAGATTTACGTAAAGAGTTGATTTAGAAAGAATTGATTTATCTTTGACTGAGTTTATCGCATGTACTTCAGCATGATGACCTCCAAAATGTCTGTGAAACCCTTCTCCAACAATCATATCATTAAATACAATTACTGCTCCAACCATCGGATTTTGTCGGGTCTTTCCCATTCCTTTTAAGGCAAGTTCAAGGCATCGTTGAATATATACTTCATCCTTGTTCACCGGATTACTTTCTTTGTTAAATTTGATCAAAAATAACTCTTTTGAAGCTAAAAGATGCAATAGTTTTTCTGGTTCATAAAATCAGGGATATATATCCAAAAAAGGAAGCGCAAAGCATAGCCTATTTAGTGCTTGAACATCTTGGATTTACAAAAAGGGATCTGATATTAAATGCTGATCTTGATATGGATCCTGTTTTATTTTCAAGCTTGGATACTATTGGGAATGATCTTAAAACTAATAGACCGGTGCAACAGGTACTGGGTTATGCAGATTTCTATGGATTAAAATTCCTGGTTAATGAATATGTTTTGATACCCAGGTCTGAAACAGAGGAATTGGTAGATTTGATCATCAAAGAAAACTCTTTTAATAATCCATGGATAATGGATATTGGTACCGGATCCGGGTGTATCGCGATTAGTCTTGCAAAAAACATCTCAGGTTCAGTTGTAAGTGCAACTGATATCTCTGAAGAATCAATAAAAACTGCAAAAGAGAACGCTTTGCGAAATGATGTAAACATAAACTTTATTGTAGATGATATTTTTAATACAGGAATTTCTCTTGAACCTAATTACAATATTCTTGTATGTAATCCGCCGTATGTAACTGAATCGGAGAAAAAGTTACTGCATAAGAATGTGCTGAGCTATGAGCCAGGACTTGCTCTTTTCGTTCATGATGATGATCCTCTCAGGTTTTATCGTAGAATTGCAGAGGTCGGAATGTCACTGTTAAAGAATGGAAGTAGACTATATGTTGAGATTAATGAAAGATATGGAGGTGAAGTTGCGAAACTTTTTCTAATACATGGACTAAGAGATGTCAATATTATCAAGGATATGCATAATAAGGAAAGAATTGTTAAAGCTTTAAGATGGTTTTGAAAGATTTTGGAATAAAAGTTCCTTGTGATTCATTTTTGAAGGTGAAAAGTGATAAATTAGTTCATGAACTATAATACCAAATTAAGCAACGCGTTAATGGTTTAATATATGTCAATAAGTTCAATAAAAAAACCAGATTAAGTTAGCTCTTACTATCCATAATGATTTCAATCAATGAAAAAAATATCTTCCCAAGAGGCTCTGACCAGGCTTCAGAAGTTATGCTCTCATCAGGAAAAATGTAGCTCGGATATTCAGGTTAAGCTGAATTCCTGGGGGATTGATGAGAATGATACACAGAAAATACTTGTTGAACTAAAAAGAGAAAAGTTTCTGGATGACAAAAGATTTGCAGAGTTTTTCGTTAAAGAGAAGCAAAATATCAATAAATGGGGTAAGGAGAAAATAAAATTTGCATTGATCAAAAAAAGAATTGATAAAGAAATTATTGACGGTGTATTATCAGAAATAAATCAGGAAAACCAGATGATTGTTCTGAAAGGCTTATTGATAAAGAAAAAAGGTGAAATTAAGTCTGCCAATCCATATGAAATAAAGAGGAAGCTAATTAATTTCGGGTTACAGAGAGGGTTTGGTATCGATAATATTTATACCCTTGTGGATGAAATACTAAAGGGTTAACTTAATTTTTATATTTTTGCATTTAATATATTAGGAGATTTAAAATGATTAATTCAGAAAATATTAAGGAGTTATTTAAGCGACAGGATGCGCTAAGGAGGCATCTTTGACATCGATAAAAAAGTACAGATTATTGAGGTGGAGGAACAGAAAACCCGGGAACCGGATTTCTGGAATGACCCTAAAGAAGCAGAGAAAAATCTGAAGGAAATTTCACGGTTAAAAAGCTGGACAATATCTTTCAATAAAGTTAAAACAGCTATAGAGGACTTGCAGGTTATGATGGATTTTTTAAGTGAAGGAGAGGGATCAGAAGAAGAAGTTGAAAAATTATATGAACAAGCTATAGAAAAAATTGAGGATCTTGAATATCGTAATATGCTTCGAAAGGTAGAAGATCCTCTTGGTGCAATTCTTAAAATAAATGCTGGAGCAGGAGGTACCGAAAGCCAGGATTGGGCTAATATGCTATACAGAATGTATCTTCGTTGGGGCGAACGCAACAATTATCAAGTTAGGGAAATTAATATACTTGAGGGAGAAGAGGCAGGGATTAAATCTGTAACACTCGAGTTCGTGGGTGAATATGCTTACGGTTATCTTAAAGCTGAAACTGGAGTACACAGGCTTGTAAGGATCTCCCCGTTCGATTCTAATAAAAGAAGACATACATCCTTTGCTTCTGTTTTTGTTTCCCCTGTAATTGACGATGATATTGAAATTATTATTAATTCATCTGATCTTGAATGGGATACCTTTCGATCGGGAGGCGCAGGTGGTCAAAATGTAAATAAGGTCGAAACCGGAGTAAGGGTTAAGCATATCCCAACTGGAATTACCGTTGAAAACACTGAGACCCGCTCCCAATTGAATAATAGGGAAAATGCACTTCGGATTCTTAAATCACATCTTTATGAACTCGAGCTCAGAAAAAAGATGGAGAAACAGGCGGAGATTGAGAGTACAAAGAAAAAGATTGAATGGGGATCCCAGATTAGAAATTATGTGCTTCATCCTTATAAGCTTGTCAAAGATCTTCGCACAGGTTTTGAAACAGGTAATGTCCAGGATGTTTTGGACGGGAACATAAATAGTTTTATTAAGTCTTATCTGATGGAGTTTGGGGCTCTGTAAGCCTTATTTTATTGGCTTATAGTATAATTTTTACTAATTTAGGTGGTAATTAGGAAAAAATCTCTTTCTCATGAAATTTAAAGTTTATCATAATCCCAGATGCAGGAAGAGTCGTGCAGGACTAGAATATTTGAGTACCAGGACCACAGATTATGAAACGGTAGACTATATAAAGAAAGGGTTGTCAAAGGATGAAATACGGGAGTTCATATTAAAGTTACATGTTCATCCGGAAGAACTTATTAGAAAAAATGAAGAAATGTACAGAAAGGAGTTGAAATCTAAAAGTTTTAATCAGGATGAATGGATACAAATTCTTTCAGAAAACCCAAAGCTTTTGCATAGACCATTGATTGTGGGAAAACGTAAAGCTGTCATTGGTGATCCGGTATTTAATATAGACAAACTTTTTTAAATAAATTGTTTACTTCAAGCTATTTGGAATTGATATTACCTTACAAAACCTAAGCCAATGAGATGGATTATTCCAGCCCTGATAATTTTCGTCATTCTGATATCTAATGGAGGATGCAAAAAGGATGACCTGGTACATTTGTCAGATTTTGAGATGAAGATTTATAATGCAGTGAATGCGTATCGCAAAACTCAAGGTTTGCCAGAAATTACACTGCAATACCTTATGATTAATGATGCCCAGAATTACAGTAAAAAAATGGCTGATGGATCTGTATCCTATGGTACAGTTGATGTTATGAGCAGTCTGAATACCCTAAAAAATAGTTTAGGTGGTGATGAAAGTGGAGCTGTAGTTCAGTTCAGTGAGGTTGAAAATGCTGATACTGTTGTAAACCGTATGATCAGGGATCCTGTTAAACTTCAGGTACTAAAGCAGGATTTTAATCAAACGGCTGTTGGTTCGGCGAAGGATAATAGCGGGAACTGGTATGTTACTCAATTGTTTATACATATTCCTTAAAAATAATCAGCTATGAGTATCAGGATAGAAAAAGACACGATGGGGACTGTTGAAGTACCCGCACAGAGGTATTGGGGCGCACAGACACAGAGATCCAAAGACAATTTTAATATTGGGAATCAGAGAATGCCCTATGAGATCATTTATGCCTTTGCATACCTTAAGAAGGCAGCGGCCCTTACCAACATGGATCTTGGAGTGCTATCTGCAGAGAAAGCGGATCTCATCGCAGAGGTTTGCGATGAAATACTATCCGGGAAACTTGATGATGAGTTTCCTCTTGTAATTTGGCAGACCGGTTCAGGTACACAGTCAAATATGAATCTGAACGAAGTTATTTCTAACCGCACACATGTTATTCAAGGGAATAAACTTACTGAGGGGAAGAGAATGATTCATCCGAATGATGATGTGAATAAATCTCAAAGCTCCAACGACACCTTTCCAACTGCCATGCATATTGCTGCGTATAAGCTCCTTGTTGAAACCACTATTCCTGGTATCAAGGTATTAAGGGATACCCTGAAATCGAAATCTGAACTGTTCATGGATGTTGTCAAAATTGGCAGGACACATTGGATGGATGCTACACCGCTGACCCTTGGACAGGAGTTTTCGGGGTATGTATCACAGCTGGATCATGGATTGAAAGCAATTAATAATACCCTGGCCCATTTGTCTGAGCTTGCACTTGGAGGTACAGCAGTGGGAACGGGGATAAATACTCCTCAAGGGTATGCAGTAAAAGTTGCAGAGAAAATTGCAGAGTTGACTGGATTACCTTTCGTGACGGCTGAAAACAAATTTGAATCCCTCGCCTCCCATGATGCAATTGTTGAAGCGCATGGAGCTCTTAAAACGATTGCAGTCAGCCTGATGAAAATTGCAAATGATATCCGTTTCCTGGCTTCTGGTCCCCGATGTGGTATTGGAGAGATTTTTATTCCTGAAAATGAACCGGGTTCATCCATCATGCCCGGTAAAGTAAATCCCACCCAGGTTGAAGCACTGACGATGGTTTGTGCCCAGGTATTGGGAAATGATGTTGCAATAAATATCGGGGGAAGTAACGGGCATTTTGAATTGAATGTATTCAAACCTATGATTGTTGCAAATTTTCTCCAGTCTGCCAGGTTAATTGGTGATGCATGTCTATCATTTAATGACCACTGTGCCGTTGGGATAGAACCTAATTATGTAAATATTAAAGAGAATCTCAATAATTCATTAATGCTAGTTACAGCATTGAATACTCATATCGGCTATGAAAAAGCAGCGGAGATTGCTAAGAAAGCTCATAAAGAAAACCTGACCCTGAAAGAAGCTGCAAAAGTTCTTGGATATGTAAGCCCGGAAGATTTTGATAAATGGGTTGTGCCTGAAAAAATGACCGGCAGATAAATGTGAAATCTTTTAGAGGGTTACGTGTGAATGTATGATTTTAAATTTTTTAGATATGGAGACTACTGATACGGTTTTTGGAATAATGAATAAAGCCGGTAAAGCATTAAGTGCTGGACAGATTGCTGAGTTGACCGGAATAGAAAGAAAAGAAGTTGACAAGGCGATGAAAAAATTAAAGTCA
>CAZKMG010000271.1:0-5514 GCA_964553465.1 uncultured Bacteroidaceae bacterium | reverse complement strand
TTATGTTTTAGGGCAGGCAACTTTCTCATGACAATAAATGACCAGTATATTTCATGATTTCAAAAGCTGCTGTACATTTATTTTAAAATTGGAAATTTATAGAATCCAAACCCTGGTAAGTGCATTGCTCAATTTAATTTTTTAATTCGTTAACAAAATTCTAAAACATTCATTAACATTATATTATAAGGCTACTAATTGATAAAACAAACTTTTAAGGACTTTAGAGAAACAGGTAAAAAGATATCAATATCATTTCATAGGATTAATTTATATGATTTTATTTTAGTGTTAAAGGAAAATAATTATAAGTAGGTTTTTTCAACCTGGTAAGCCTGATAAATAAATATTTCACTATTATGAAAAAGATTTTAATGATTTTAATTTTCCTGACTGGATCCTTAGGAGCTTCATTCGCACAAATATTCAGCACTGTTCCTTTGAAAAACGAGGATCGTTTACAACCCTGGTTAGAAAATCCCAGATACTGGCAGTATAAGGGGAAACCAATTCTTCTGCTTGGTGGAAGCAAAACCGACCACATCTTCCTTGCAGATGGTTTGTTGGAACATCTTGACGAAATCTATGAAACAGGAGGTAATTACGTAAGGAACACTATGAGCCAGCGTGAAGCTAAGGAACTTAAACCATATAAACTACTAAGTGATGGGACCTTTGACTTGGAGAGATGGAATAGTGATTATTGGTCCCGGTTTGAGAATATGCTAAAGTGGACAAATGAACGCGATATCATTGTACAAATCGAAGTCTGGGATCGTTTTGATTTTTCAAGGGAAAACTGGGAAATCAGTCCCTGGAATCCGGGTTGTAATATTAACTATTCATATGAAGAAACAGGTTTTAGCAAGGAGTATCCCCTTCATCCTTCTCAGGACAAGCAACCCTTTTTCCATACTATCTATGGCATGCCAATGTACAATCCAAAGCTTGACTTGATCCGTAAGTATCAGGAAGCATTCGTTTCCAAAATGCTTTCCTATACCCTTAAATACGGGCATATATTATATTGCATGAATAATGAAACATCCACTCCTGCATCTTGGGGACAATATTGGATTGAGTTCATTAAGTCGAAAGCTCAAGAGGAAGGGGTAATTGTTTATACTACCGACATGTTTGATGATGCTCACAAAGGTAAAAATGCAGTGAATACACCAATTATTTTTGGGGATTCCGATCATTACATGTTTGCTGATATTTCTCAGGTTAACAGTCGGAACTTTGGCGATGATCACTGGCGTGAACTTTTATGGTTAATCCAACAGGTTAACAATGAGAATCCCCGGCCGTGTAACCACACCAAGATATACGGAGGTGGTTATACGTCTTTTGGAACTGGTGGTCTCGAAGATGGGGTGGAACGTTTCTGGCGGAATATCTTAGCTGGTTCAGCAAGCTCAAGATTTCATCGGCCTACCAGTGGTAATGGTCTAAACGAAAGAGCGAAAGCATGTATCAAAGCCGCTCGGCTCCTCGAAAGTGTAATCAAATTTTGGGATATTGAACCTCATATGGATCTACTTACTGAGAGGCTACCAAATGAAGCATACCTCGCTGCAAAGCCAGGAGAACAATATGTACTTTATTTCACATATGGGGGGAGCGTTGGTCTTGATCTTTCTTATACAAAAGCTACGTTTAAACTTTTGTGGATTAGTATAACAGAAGGTAGATGGGTTAAAGAAGAGTCAATTAATGGTGGATCTATTGTAACGATCAATGCACCATTTAAAGGAGGTTGGGTGGCCGCACTAATCAGGGATGGAAAGTAATCGTCAAAATAAATGTTACATAATTGCCAGCTGGAAAAACGGAAGATTTTTATAACCACAGATTCATGGACTTTGCCTCCAATGAATAAAGAGATTGAAGAAACATTTTTAGACTATGATATGAAAGTTGTATGACCAGTATTGAAAGTGGTCAGAAGAATTATTAAATAAATATGCATAAATGCACATCTGTGTATATAAAGAATAGGCAGGATAGCAGTAAATTCAATGGATGTAGTCCGCTTCATCCTATATGTAACTTGATAGTGACTTGCAACGCAATTGCCTACTTTTCATATACTTGACATTTGCAACATTGGTTTCAAATACAAAAACATCATTAAAAAAGCAGTAATTTTAATCTTACATATAGGAATGTGAAATCAGTTTATAACACAAATTGACATCTAAAGTCATATATATTTTTTTAATTTTATTATAACTGATGTACAGCTTTGAACTTTCGGACAAGTTTCTTTCAAAAAAAGAACAAGAGGTCTTCGAGGACCATTTGAAGGTATATGGTTTAGATAATGGTATTTGGGAGGTGTTTTCGTCCCTTTTCAAATCAGGTGTCAAATATACGCAGCCGCTCTTATTGAGGATATTTAAAGATTCTGAACTTTCTGGCGCAATTATAATTACAAAATGTTCAAGGTATGGCAGAGCACTTTTTGATAATAAATTATTATCTGGAATTGTTAATCTTTTAAGTATCCCATACTTTCAGTGGATAAAATTCGGGTGTTGCATGGATATGATATCTAATCCTGGTTTTGTAAAGAACCCTGAGTGTGCAGATGAAATATTCAAAGCTGCCATCCAGTTTTTAAAGAATAAAAGTATTATCACTATCATTACTGATTACAATGAAAATTCAAATCTGTATGATGGGGCATCCATCTTACCTGCGCTACCTCATGCACTTATTGATTGTTCAAATATGACATCCATCCAGGATTATTTAAAGGATTATAAAAATTTAAAAAATAAGTTGAAAGTATTCAGGAAAAAGGGAGGTGAATATATCAGGGTTGATCAAAATCTTAACAAAGAGCAATTGTCTTTTGTAGAAAAGTGCTTTTTAGCCACTGCTGAAAAAAGTGTATTCTATTTACCTTATCAGGACCTATATCTCAATGCTGCATTAACTACCGGAAGAACAAAAATTAAAAATGCCTTTTATTTTATTGCTACAATAAATGGAGAATTATTAGGCTATCAAGCCGCCCTGAAGACGGGACATTTTTTGAATGCTTTACATGGTGCTTTTGACCGAAATCGTAAAACTACATACCATGCGTATGATATATTATTTTTGAAAATGACTGAATTTGCCATTGAGCACAGGCTAAAGATTTGTGATTTTGGTGCGGTTCTCAATTTTACAAAACAAAAGATGGTTAATAAAAAAATAGACATGTCATACTTTCTGATAGGCAGGTATTCAATTATTCAATGGCTTTTTAACCAATTTCTTAAATTCACAAAGATCCAAAGCAATAAACAGCTTAAATTCAAAAATGTATTGTAATCAAAACTTTCTGTCAAAGAGGGTAATTATTATAACCAATTTTTAGAGTTCACAAATTTTAAATAAATACTTAGTTTTATCCAAGGACCAGTGCCTTTAAAATAACACCATCTACAAGGTGCCCATTGCAAGCTAAACATAGTGGACAAACCCATTTTGATATGGAAAAAACAGGAGGCCCAAGTAGATGGAATACATTGAGAGCATTAAGAGTATTGAAACATTTTGGTTTCATTGATAAGATCCAATAATTACAACCAGAGCCGACATAAGAGTATATGAATATCAACCAATTACTTTTTAATGATCTTCTATTATTTAACAGAGAGGTTACATCTAAAGATAGAGTATTGTTAATTACCTGAATAGTTCTGGCTTCGCCGTTTTTACTTTATTCTACCTAAATATATCCTGATAGAGAATTACACCAAATCAGCGACTAATATTATACCCAAACATTTTTGCAAATAACAAGCCGGGAAATTGCATATTCTAGTTTATCATTTATATAAATCTGAATATACTATTTGCTTCCAGAAGTCTTGTGGATCATCTAATTCAAAAGACTTAAAAACAAAAGTGATTGGTTATTGTTTTAATAAAAATTTAAAACTTATAATATGTCAAGAGTAAGCACTTATCTCAATTTTCCGCGTAATACAGAGGAAATATTCAATTATTATAAATCCATTTTCGGTGGAGAATTTAGTGGTGGAGGAATAGCACGTTTCAGGGATATACCTGCACAAGATGGAATGCCCCCTTTAGCTGAGGAGGATAAAGATCTTATTATGCACATAGAATTACCTATACTGGGCGGACATATTTTAATGGGTACTGATGCTCCGGAATCCATGGGATTTAAAGTGAATTATGGTAACAATATTCATATCAATCTTGAACCAGATACGAAAGCTGAAACTAAAAGACTTTTTGATGCTTTATCTGCTGGGGGGAAGATTACGATGGAGTTGCAAGTAATGTTTTGGGGAGCTTATTATGGTAGTTGTACAGATAAATTTGGTGTACAATGGATGTTCAATTGTGCTGAAAAGTGAATATTGAACTCGAAATAAAACAAAACGTGGAATCAAAAGAAAAAACAATTATTTCTGTACAAACAAAAATCAATGTACCGGTAAAAATAGTCTGGAAGTTCTGGACAACTCCTGAAGATATTGTCAAATGGAACAACGCTTCTTCCGACTGGCATACCACTCGTGCGGAAAATGATGTAAGGGTAGGGGGTACTTTCAACTACAGAATGGAGGCCAAAGATGGAAGTATGGGATTTGATTTTGGGGGAGTGTATGAGAAAGTGATTAAGAATGAGCAAATCAAATATTCTCTCAGTGATGGAAGGAAAGTAAAAATTGTTTTTTCTGCTTTAGATGATAAAACAGAAGTTTTAGAAAACTTTGAAGCTGAAAGTATTCATTCAATAGAAATACAACGTGACGGCTGGCAGTCTATTCTGGACAACTTTAAAAAATATGCAGAGTTACATAAATAATTTTCAAACATAATAAAATGAATCATCAAATTGCCCCATGTCTTTGGTTTGACAATCAAGCTGAAGAAGCAGCTAATTTTTATACTTCCATTTTTAAAAACTCAAAAATTGAAAACATTAGCCGTTACGGAAAGGAGGGTTTTGAATATCATGGCCAGAAAGAGGGCACTGTCCTGACTGTTGGGTTCCAAATTAACGGTCAATCTTTTACTGCATTAAATGGAAAGCCAGTTTTTAAATTCAATGAATCTGTTTCGTTTCAGGTATTCTGCGAAACCCAGGAAGAAATTGACTACTATTGGAGTAAACTTACAGATGGTGGTCAGGAAGGCCAGTGTGGTTGGCTTAAAGATAAATTTGGACTTTCATGGCAAATTATTCCTGCAATACTTACGGAGTTATTGAGCAATCAGAAAATAGCGGGAAAAGTAACCAGAGCATTTCTGCAAATGAAAAAATTTGATATTGAAAAATTAATGCAAGCATAAAACATATTGCAAGTTGGCACAGAAGACTCAAATATCAACTGAAAATTGAAATTTCAAAAATCATGGATTCATTTGTCGCCGGCAAATATGAACACATGGTGTATAGAAATCCAATATTAAATAATAAGTATTGATCAGCAGAATGCAAAAAGTCCCTCAATCCTACTTAATTCTTGTTTAGAATAT
>CAZKMG010000270.1:1697-5527 GCA_964553465.1 uncultured Bacteroidaceae bacterium | reverse complement strand
AGCACCTCATTATAAAAATATAAGATTCGATAATGATTTGAGTTTTACAGTAAAGGGAATTTTCTGAGGTATATCAGAAATTTTTACATTTTGATACCTGATAGAACCACCTGGATTTCTGTCAATTATATATGAATTAAGTGTTTTTTCTCCCAGATGTATAACAAGGGTATCATTCAGATTTGAGTTAATAGTTAAAACAAGTGTTCCGAAGGCATCTTGACCAAAATCGATAAAATAATGCTCATCTCCTGTTTTAATTATGCTTTTAGGTTCGATAAGGGAGGATTGGAATTTTTTTTCCAGAGAAAATGGACTCTTATTCTGAGACAATAAAACCTGAAAAAATGCAAGGAATATAAGTATAACCCATGAAATCTTTTGCTTTTTCATATGTAAAATTTTTATATGCCCAAAAGAAATTTACTGGTCATCTCTTTTGGCAAACGGAAACAAATTAATTTATCTTAGAATTCTTATTCAATCGAAGGTATATATCCGTCGGACAGGGTTTTCAGAAACTCCACCAGTGCAAATTCTTCTTCAAATGTGAGGCCAAGGTTACCCATTTCATTCTTATTAATATTATCTGTTATTTCAGGTTTAGGCCAGCAGTTTTCGCCAGGTTGAGGATTAGCTAACGATTCGCATGATGGCAAAACATCCCTTGTATTATAAAAATGCACTACATCTTCAAGACTCTTGAAGTATCCATTATGTCCATAAGCTTTTATGAATCCAGGATCAGGACGCTTATCCACATTACGTAAAGTTGGTACCCGGTACTTACCGTAGTTCTCTCCTGCATACATAGCATACTGGGGCATTTCTTTCAAGAAATCTGCCAGGCCAGCATCAACCCATCCTGCACCTTCATGATTAAAAACTGTATCCATAGTGTACCATGGATTCTGAGGATTCTTTGGAAAGCCTAAATTATCATATGTAAAATCTGTAAAAAGAGGTGGGGATCCGTTAGGTTCAGATTCATTTGAATGGCAAAATGCACATTTAGCTTTGTCTTCGAAAAGCTCAAGCCCTTTTTTCTCCAACTCAGTTAATTGCGCCTTACCTTTGAGATAATGGTCGTATTTGGATGAAAACTGATTCACCTTTTCAGAATTTTCATAGGCTGCAATGGCCAGACCAATTATTCCGTATTGAAGATTAACATCTGTACTTTTACATATGTCATCTTTACTCCATACAGAAGATCCTACTTTCTTAAACAAGGATGCATATTCGGAATTACACACCTTTTCTACGATTACTTTTGCATCGCTTATATTTTGTTCAACAGGATTTAAAAAAGGTCCCTGTGCCTGATCTGCTGCAGGATTACCAAGTTTATATCCTGACGCCCGTCCATCCCAGAAGTTTCCCCCCACAAATAAGACTTCTCCGTCCTCCATCATAGCATGAAATACTGGACTAAGGGAGGCATAAGCAGCACTATTCGGCTTTCTGTTACCAAATCTTTCATGTATTGCACCAGCGTAAACGCCCCCTGATTTGTTAACCTGCTCATCCGGACCTGTCCATCCTGCATCCGGTCCATGACAGCCAGAGCATGACAGACCCTCTGGGTCGGAAAGACTAGTATCAAAAAATAATTTTTCACCTAATGCTTGCATGTCTTTATTATCCAGAAGATAAGACAAATCCAACGATTCTTTATTATCTAATTTTTTTGACTCTTCATGACATTGAATATATAATAACAGCATCAGTAATAATGTCCCAATAATCCCACTATGGTAAAATATTGATTTTGCTTGCATACGGTCTTTCATCTTGAATGATATTAGAATTATAATATTTCATTAATCCGGGTGATTAATAAAGAATACACAAGCTAATTTAATAAATTTTCCGAACTGTACCTATCTGAATTTCCAGCTAAATAATACTTTATCCTTACAGTAAATTTTGTTAAGGACTAGTATAAACTCATCAGCAATTGGTCCACACCTTTTACGAATATTTTCTCTGTCGCAGGATCAAAGGGAGTAGACCAGGATTCATATCCTCCTTCACTATATGATTGCTGAGTAGGTAAGTACCCGAGCGAACCATTGCAGTACCCTACAATTTGAGGAAAGGGCGAATGTGTCCTGGCTTTTATAGTCATGCCAATTTCATGAAATAATTCAACAGGAAAAGTAACCCATGTAATATCGTCAATTCTAATTGCAGTTACAGGTACATCAAGAGTGGTATTTTTGAAATTCTGAACTACAGCGGCATATTTACGTGGACATGTTATATCCTTATGTACTATTAATATCTGAGGATTAACCTGATTTGATGCATTAATGCTGGAATATACCCTGACTACCTCTTTACCGATCTCGTAACCTAGTTCAGCCGTTTTTTCCAGATTATCATTGTATCCATCAAGACCACCAACAAACCTGGGATTGATATCTCCTGCCGCACCCTGGGCAAAAATTCCTGTAATCCCGGGGATATTCTTCTCAATATATTCAAGCATATGACCATTCCATTCAGGACTGATTTTATTGTTTCTTCCTCCAAGGGATGTCCCATGACAGGCATAATTAACAAAAACGGCTTTTGGTTCTCCTGAAAGTTTATCAATTCTCAGCACACCAACCTCATCATCAATGGGTCCTCCGGGATTCGCTCCTAACCGATATACTCCTTCCATTTCACGAATTTCAACAGGTTTTTCTGTCTTATATTTTCCATAAGACTGGCTTGAATTGTTTTCATCGAATGTAAGGTAAGAGACCGTGTCTTCCATTCTTTTTCTCCGGTTCATCGCAATATTTGAAGTTCCTTTCCCCCCTCCTATTCTGACAGGTTCCAGATCGGAGATTGCTTCTTTTACCACTGAAATAAACTTAGCATTTAACTGTTTAGACCACGCTGAATTCCTGTTTTTTTCATCCGGGTAGGGTGCTGCATGATTATGAACACATCCTAGCAAAATATTCTCAACAGGAATACCAGTTTCAGAGGCGATCATTTTTCTGATTGGTAAATAATCTTCACGTGGAAGACTCACAAGATCAGCCTCAATAAATGCTATCCGGTTAACATTATCATCAAACACAAGCGCCCTGATATAGATATTGCCATATACTCCGTCTGATGGTCCTGAACGGCAGGACTCATCATATCCTCCCATATAGAGTTTTTCAGTGGGAGTTATGTCAATTTTGGCAATCCCTGCCTTAAGCACAGATTTTTGAGAAAAACCTACTGAGCTAAAAAATACCAGATACAATGGCAGAAATACTATAATTAAGAATTTTAATTTTTTCATTTTATAATATTTTTTATTCTAATTGTTTATTATTCAAACTGTTAAATTAATCATACATATTTATTATCAAGGTAAAATTACTGTTATTTTCTCTTAAGAAGACGGTTTCCTGAAGTAATTTTATAGAATGGAAGAATATGCTTTACAAGAAAAAATAAATTCATCTGTCTTACTAGATATGAACTATAATTACATTTCTCCTTAAAAAACTGATTTTTTAAAGTTGTATAATAAATAATTAACAGAATAACAAATACCGGATAAAGAAGTTTAAATACTTAATTTAAAAACGTTTCATTATTCTGTGATCCGTAATTCCTAATTTATTATTACTTTTTCAAATAATTGAATTGGATATGACATTTATTCGAAAGCATGGCTATACCTGCGAAAAATCTATCATTACAGTACTTTTTCTAAAACCTTTTGTACGAATAGCCAGATAGATAATTCCTGCGAGCATCCAGCTTCCCCCGATTATAAATGTCTTTAAAGGCAGATTCAGCCATATGATGAGGCAAATGATAAATCCGATGGC
>CAZKMG010000270.1:0-1687 GCA_964553465.1 uncultured Bacteroidaceae bacterium | reverse complement strand
CTTCATGAAGCCTTTTATTGTTTTCTCCGGTGCTTTTATGAAATATTCCCTTATGGAAGCAAGGTTCACTCCCATAAAAGCAAAAAAAGCGCCAAAATTAATCAGGCGTGCACACTCTTCATAATTTAGTGAGAGGGCTCCTATTAAAGCAAGGGCTCCTACAAACATTACATTATAGTTTGGCCCTGCATGTTTTTTATCGAGGTGTCCGAAAAACTTATTTGGAATTACCTTATCGCGTCCCATCCCATATAGAAGTCGTGAAGCACCCAGCTGACCAGCAACACCAGAACCGACACTACCAATAAGAAGAACAATAGACAAAGATGAGTCGAGCAATAATCCTCCAACACGATGGGCCACTGTCATGATTGCTGTATCCAAAGCATTATTGCGAGCAGCCTGATCAGTTAATCCATTCGTGATAGATGCCCAATCAGGTAGTGATAGTTGTGCAAGATAAACTTGTGCACCACTCCAAATTCCTGTAATTAAGCAGGTAAGTACAGCAGCAAGCAATACATTACGTCTTGGATTTTTTACCTCTTCCGAAAGAGTTGTCAGTCCATCAAAACCAATGTAGGTTAATGCAGCAAGAGCTGTTGCAGATCCGATAGCCCCCAGGTTAAATGATTCTGAATTATAAAATGGACGTATCGAAAACAATCCTCCAATTCCATTTTGTATAAAAATATACCGAATGGCTGCAGCCATAAAATAAAATACCACAACGCTCATTATTATCATCAAAATCCAGTTAGCACGCGAAGCTACCTTGATGCCATTTAAATTTAAGATTGTGAAACCTGCTACAAAGAAAAATATCCAGAAAATATAAGGAATGAAAGGTAAGAGATGATTTGCTGCTATACTTGTAAATATGACACACAGGATCGGGATAAACATATAATCCATAAACATTGACCACCCTGCAATAAACCCCAGGTGGGGATTTAATCCTTTACCAACATAAGTATAGGCTGAACCAGCTGCCGGATATAGATTTGCCATTCGCCCATAACTGATGGCAGTAAAAATCATGGCTACCATTGCAATCAGGATAGTGGTAACAGCATGGCCTCTGGAGATGTCATTGGCATGTCCGAAAAGCGGTAATGCAGCAACGGGTTGAATAAGTATGATGCCATAAATGATAAGGTCGCTTAATGATAAAACACGACGTAATTTTACTTCGGTATTATTCCCGGTATTATTCATCTCTTATGTACTCCTATTAAATTGGTGATTAGTATATTAATATTAATTCGGATATACCTAGTTTGAAAATTTTTTTACCTAAATGATTAAATTCTTGTTAAACCGTTACAATACTATATAAGCAAATTGGTTATAAAAATGTCAAAAAAAGCAAATTATATATCTAATATTGCAATAACAATTGACAAGAATTAAAGTGAGCTTATTTTTACATTTTTTTAACACTTGGTTCAATATGTGAAAAGAAGCACTTAGCAGATAACATTGTTGGGGCCTCAGTCTTCACTCTGTGGTTGTAATATTGAAATCTGGATCGTTCCTTATATTATCACCGATAAATCAATTAAATAAAACTCTGAAATATTTTAGATTGCACTTTTATTTAGTTTTATCAAGACTCCCCTATCTGTCAAATTGGGAGAGATCTAAACGTGGATCTAGTTTTGTGTTTGAAAATCTCAGCTCATCA
>CAZKMG010000269.1:5303-5596 GCA_964553465.1 uncultured Bacteroidaceae bacterium | reverse complement strand
ATACAGTCAATAAACGACCGGAAATTTGTGTGATTGACAATGGCCAGGGAATTCCAAATGATAAAATAGAAGAAGTATTTATGCCGTTTTATACTACCCGCGAAAACGGTTCAGGGATCGGGTTGAGCCTCTCACGGCAAATTATGCGACTCCATGGTGGAAGCCTTCATGTACATTCCATCCCGAACAAGGAGACTGTATTTCGCATGATTTTTTAATGCCTTGGTACCTGATCTGTTGTTATAAATCGTATTTGATATTCAAAATTCGTGATCTGAATCCTGTATTCGTAA
>CAZKMG010000269.1:0-5293 GCA_964553465.1 uncultured Bacteroidaceae bacterium | reverse complement strand
GAATATTTTTATAATGTTTTGAACACTCTTAATTCGTAATTCGTGATTTTCAACAGTCATAAGTCGTGATGTCGTAACGTCGTAACGCTGTCACTTTGCCATGCCATTACATCGTTACCTTTTCCCCAAAAGCAGGTTTACTAAATTTATCTTTGCATTTTTCAATTTACACTTTGAATTTTACCTTTTTCCATCAGCCGCAATGCGCCTATGTACGCTACCGCTGAAGCTCTAATGTAAATGTCTGAAACTTCAGCGCAAACATAAGACTTGCCGAGGGCGAGGCTTTTTACTTTTTCCTGCCCGCAAAGCGGGATTTCGGCTAAAGCCTCAATTTTACTTCCCAGGAGTCTCGCCTTCATCCTCACATAATAAATTTATTTTTAATAACTACCACGAGTGAGGCTGTTCCGGTATGCTTTTTATCCCAGGGGCTTCGCCCCTTGTTACCTATGTTTTACTCCTACGGAGTAAAAATTTTACGCCTTTATTCGTGATGTCGTGATGCCGTGACGTCGTCACCCCGTTACCTCGTTAACTCGTTACTTTTTCCTGCCCGCAGAGCGGGATTTCGGCTAAAGCCTCAATTTTACTTTTTACTTTTTACTTTTTACTTTTTACTTTTTCCTTGATTAATAAATACCCTGAAAAAAATCCGCCACTTCCCTATTCATCGTTAACGTCATCCTGTTAATTTCCATGGGTGTTTGAAAGACCAGCTGATCTGGCTTACCATAAAGTTCATAAACTCCCTGCACTAGTTTCATCGTACTTTTAATAGCATCGGGAATAGTATAATGGTCCATCAGGGGAGCAATGATCATCACCGGACGGGGTGCAATGCAGGATATGATCTCTCCGAAATCAACCGGGACAGCCTGGGGATTATTCGCAAAAAAGCCCAGTCTTGGAATAAATCCATGCAGATGAGAATATATTTTCAAGCTTTCCACCTGTTTATTGCTGTTCCTCCAGGGTGAAAAGGCACTCACTACAGCCACACCGGCAACCCTCGCATCCTGTGCAGCAGCCATTAAAGCAACACTGCCTCCTATGGTATTGCCAAGCAGGAAAATCTTATTACTATCGATAAAATCAAATGTTTCAAGGGCATCGATGCATGCTTTCGCATCAGTGACCATCTTACCCATCTTCGACCATTCAGGAAACCTCTGTGAGAAATACATGGCCTCTTCAAGCCGGGTGCCAAAACCGAACATATCAATCGCCATAACAGCCATTCCCTGATCAATAAATGTCTGGAATAACCGTGCATTTCCAGCCACACCGTTTTCCATCCTGTAGCCTTTTGCAAATCCATGGTTATAGGCATATTGATGCAGAAAGATGACAACGGGGATTTTCCCGTTTGATTTAACAATTCTTTTACCATCCTTGTCGACCGGTGTATAGAGCATAGCTCTCAAATGATCGCCAAACGCACTATATGGCCCATAGTGCGTTATTGATGCTCCATTTACTTTTGGTCGTCCCGTTATGTTGTCTATCCAGTCCCCATCTCTGGTTGGCTTGATGTTGACAGGCTTAACCCCGGAAGGCTCTTTTCCCAGGAGCCATTGTAAATTATCAAGCATCTTCATTTTCTGAATCTTAAACTCTGTGGTATCAGCATATTTCTGCTGCAGCTTCACAGCTTTGATTTTCAGGCATTCAAGACTATCGGCCCTGTGCTCCTTTGTCCAGTCGGCATAGGAATAATCAAAGTATAGTTTGTTCTCCCAAAGGATCTGTTTTCTCCCGAACCTTATATCCAGGTAGTCGATACATCGTTCAAGATCGCGTGATGAGACAGCATGTTCACCCTTACGGGGAAATATCCCTGCATTTTCCTCAGCCCCCAGGAAGCTGTAAACCTTTTGAACAGATTGATAGCATTGCTCATTTACCCAGGGATTCAGTTCCGTTTCCATCACCGAATAATGAAACAATAATATTCTTGGAGCAATTAATGAAATCAATAAGTTCTGATCGACAGGTAATTTATCTTCATGACCAAAGAAAAAACGCAACCTTGGATGAAACCATTGAGGGTTATAAGCACAGATGGCATCCAGTGTCCCGTTAACATATTGAGGATCGCTGTACCTCCAGGGAGTGATGGCCCCGGTACCGCCTGAGCTCGAAATAACAGCTGATATACGTTCATCAAAGGCAGCTGCCCAGAGTGACTGTTTTCCGTTTCTCGAATGCCCGGTAATAGCTATCTGATCTTTATTTACTTCCTTACGGGTAATTAAATAATCAACCACACGTGAGGCACCCCATGCCCTCCTCATCAACTGGCTGAAATCATATTCAGTATACAATGCCTGGTATGCCTGAGTATCATCCCTGTCGTCAGCACCGGCATACACACACCCGATATATCCGCGCCTTACGGCCAACTGAGCCCAGTTGCGGTGACTCCACTGGGTTAGGTATACAGGAAAAGGGCCTCTCCCTTCCGGTACCATAAGTTCGAAGGTCATACGGGCTTTATTTTCCGGGCCGAATCTCAGCTCAATCATCTGTATGTGGGTTCCTCCTTCCATCCTGTCTGAGAGGATTTCCGGATTAACGCTTGTAGGCGCCGGGGGCCTGGTTCCTGATACCCAGTACTGGAATTCTTTCTTTATCAACTCCCTTTTTTCCTGCCATTGTTCTTTGGTATGGATTGGGATCTCATTCCCTCCCTCATTGAATACCAGTGGATCAGGTAAAAAAGGGATGGAAGGAAGCTGGTCATAATCTGGCGGCAGTTCACCGGTACGCTTGAGCCAGTCCATCCATGTACTGTCCTGAAAGGTAACTCGCCTCTCCGTCGGATAACCGTGACGCTTTGTGTCAATGATAAGCATCAGATCTTCCAGGTTTTTCTGACGTTTGAGTAAATCTGGCTGAGCCTTTAATGAAGTACAAAAACAGGCAGTAATCGTGCTGCTGATTATCATGCTGAAAATGGCAGGTCGAAACATTTTTTTTGATTTAACGGTTTAAATGGGAACCAATTTACTAAAATAAATAACTCTACAACAGGATCGGACCCAGACTTTAATCTCGAATAAAGGAAACATATCTATAAAGCATAATAAGAAAATTATTAAGATTGACTGCAAAATTTAATTATATACAGTATACAGTGCTTTTTGTAATAAATAGAACAAATCATACATTTCACCGATCTCTATCAGAAATTAACTCGTATAAAACATAATTTTACGCACTTCATTCAGGATATTACCCGCGACAATCCAAAATTTACCCGTCCTAATTAAAAATCACCCCCTTTAATTAAAATTTACCCTGCTTAATTAAAAATGACCCCCATTATTATTAGGGTTTCAGGTTTTTTATTCATGAGATTGAAATATCAGTGCCCTATGTTAACACACTGGAAAAGTTATTGTGGAGGTAGCACAACTTTAACCGGTAGAATTATCATATTCAAGGATGGAAAAACAAGAATATTTATCCTGATGTTATTGTAACCACCCCAAAAGAAAGTATGGTCGACGATTAAGGTACTATTTGTGTTCAGGAAACAAAAAAATACTCACTTAAATCAAAGCCTTAAAAACCGTTTAGCATTCACAGATCTTAACATTTCCTTTGTTTCTTCATTTGCCTCATCATCTCTTAATGATTCAATCCGTAACATCCCCGTGAGGTAATCCAGGATCGGTGAATGAGTGCCGAAGGCAAATTTTTCTTTACCGAATTTATCCAGTAATTCGCCCAGGTTGGAAAGAGATCTGCCGGATGTATCCATCAGGAGGTTTGCTTTTTTAAGCAGCTCCGTCTCTTCTGTAGTCAGCTGCATGCTGTTGGCAACATTCAGGATAATGTAGCTTGCATCCGGGACTTCCTTTATAATTGGAACAATATCTTTCAAAGTCCATTCCCTGGAAATATCCATCCATGAACGTTGTCGGCTATCAACCATTCTAAGGGTCAACGCTATGGGTATGCCAAGATCTCGGGCGCTTTTAACAAGTTCGATACAGGTTGGATCCGTCAGTTCATAATCATGATACAAAGGATATAAACGAACACCCTTCATTCCCATTTTGCTATAACATATTTTCAGATCATCTTTCCATCCTGCATATATAGGATTAATTACTGCAAATGGAGTGAAGCGATCGCGGAAATGTCTGTTTGATTTTATCTCGGTAAACAATTCTTCATTTGCCTTCTGTGTATTCTTATAAAAAATTCCATGCAAATTACTCACTACAGCCATATCCACTCTAAATCTGTTCATCCTCTCCATCAGCGCTTTACAGGTATTAAATTCGAGTTGTTTAAAAGGCCAGTGTCCAACATGTGCATTGATATCAAACCACATGGTTTCCTCCCTTCTTTAATATATTGTTATAATTTTCGAAAAAGATTTTCTTCTTTTGGATTTCGCTCAAATTTGAGGCAAGAATTTTACCGATTCCCTGGTACCATGAATTATCTGTTCCAAAAAATAACCTGTCCTCTCCAAGATGTTGTAGGGCAAAATCTATCATATCCTCTTCATTATTACTTCCGGATGTATCAACAAATACATTCGGATAATCCTTAAGTACCTTGCATTCATATTCCCAGTCCCCTCCTCCCCCAATGTGAGCAAACTGGAACATAGCTTCCGGATACCTTCTTGCCACATCAGCAAAATCTTCAGGAATTGAGGCGTTCGGCCGTTCTTTGATATCATATTTCATCCTATATCCAGCAACCCCAAGCTGACACTCTGCATGCATGAGAATAATCATTTTCAGATCTATAAACTTTTCAATGATAGGGTAGAATAAAGGATCGTTTATTTTCACCTGGTGATAGACCTTCAACCCAACCATTCCATTATCAATACAGCGTTTTATTTCTTCCAGTGATTCTTTCTGGTACAGTGGATTCAAAGTCATTTGCCCCAAAAATCTGGCAGGAAAAAGCCTTTTGGCTTTTAGCACCATGTCATTATAATTTCTGAAGATATCAGGAGTAGCTTCGCCCTGCACTACCGGCCTCGAAATTACCATTTTCTCAATTCCAAGCCTGTCGGCCATTTCAACCAGGTTTTCGGGGGAGCTTGCAGAGAAAAGATTAACATGGATGTGAGAATCAATTTTTCTGTATTTTCGAACTTCCTCCATGATTCTAAATGACGATGAAGCTGCATTCTCATGAGAGGCCAATCCTCTCGCACTGGTCCCCAACATGATACCCGCTGCTGAAAACGCAGTGTTCCTAAAAAATTTCCTTCGATTGATTTTCTGGTTCATATTACATTCCTTTTTACTTTTTC
>CAZKMG010000268.1:0-5598 GCA_964553465.1 uncultured Bacteroidaceae bacterium | reverse complement strand
TTCATAAATAAAGACAGAGCTTCTTCATACTCTTCAATGGCAAGAAAATATTCTGCTTCCTGAAAATACGATTTTAATTCACTTTTGCTCTGACCCTGAACTATTCCTGCCGAATTACAAAAAAGAGAGACATAAATAATGAATGAACATAATAAATCATGTATGTGTATAATATTTTTTTTATTTGACATGGAATTTAGAAATGGCTCACTTTGGTTCGGAAAAGGAAATCGTATAATCTTCCCCACTGTTATTTGTAATAATAAATTTGTCTGTTTTTTGATCATACAGGATACTTATTATCTTTCCATT
Organism: uncultured Bacteroidaceae bacterium; assembly: GCA_964553465.1. Classification (GTDB taxonomy): domain Bacteria; phylum Bacteroidota; class Bacteroidia; order Bacteroidales; genus CAZKMG01. Next base: position 5,286 of record CAZKMG010000268.1, on the reverse strand, counting down.
TTTGGAATTTGTCAAATGAATGATAAAATCTTTATCAAATTTTGATTTGGAGATGGGTTTTGGTACATTATAGGGTAATATCTCAATGCGATAAATGTCTTTTTGGCCAAAACTTTTTTCGTCATTTATTAAAGCCATATATCCCTTCTTTCCGTCGCCCAGTGGAAAATAATTCAAGTCGTCACCGGTAGTATTAATTGGATATCCAATATTGATACACTCTTCAAACTGCCCATATTTATTAAGTGGAGAATAAAATATATCAAAGCTACCCATGTTAAAGTGTCCTTTTGAACTAAAGTATAATGCACTGCCATCAGGTGAGAGGTAAGGTGATTCTTCATCAAATTCTGTGTTAATAATTGGACCCAGGTTTTCTGCCTGCCCCCAGTCTCCAACTGATTGTTTTTTCGAAACATATATATCAAGTCCACCCAGGGAACCTCTTCGGTCGCTTGTAAAAAAAAGGTTCTTTCCATCAGCTGATACAGAAGCAAAAGTTTCATTAGCACGAGTATTTATATTTTTGTTGAGAGGTTCGGCCTTTAACCAGAAATTACCATCCTTCCTGCTTATAAAGATATCGCTGTTATTATTATCTTTTTTCACTCAGTATAATTCTTTTCCATCCATGCTAAGAGAAACAGGAATCATATCACCGTCGGAACCAACCTGAGGTGTTATATTTACTGGATTCATCCACTGCCCGTTGATAAATTCGGAAAACATGATAGCCTCATAAAACCTTTGGCTGTTCATGAAAATGATTACAGATTCATCAGGGGATAAAACGGGAGAGTAATCCGAATTAGTCGAATTTACAGGTTGACCAATGTTAGTGATAGTCACATTCAATGGGGAATCTTGAATTATCTTAGCCCTTTCACAAACTTTAATTTCATTGTCTGTAATACTAAGATTGTATTTTTTTTCAAAATCTTTAATGTCTTTGAATTTCGCGTAAGATTCAAGCGCTTTTCCTAGTTGGTTATTGATCCGATAAGCATTGCCAAGATAAAACCATGCATGATGAGGTGCATAAATTTCGCTATATTTTTTTTGTTTGTATTTCAATGTTGTATTGGCTACTGCTTTTTCAAGAAATGGAATAGCTTTTGTTTCCTGTCCAGGAATATTTAAAAAAGACATACCCGTACGAAAGTTAAAGTTAGAGTTGTCAGGTTGTAATGCAACTAGTTTCAGAAATAAATAAACAGCTTCCTGGTATTCGCCGCTCGAAAAAAAATATTCGGCATCATTGAAAATATCCTCAGGTTCTTCATCCTGAGCTTTTAATCCGGTTGATCCAATGAGTAAGATGATCAGTAAATAAAGAATATTTTTCATAGTCTGATATCTTTTTCAATCTCTATTCTGAATAAAGATACATATAAAATATTTAAGACTAATGAAGAAAAACACGAATGCATTAGCCAATTACTTATAAGTAAACGGAGAATTAAATGTATGAAAAATTTTAGAATAAGAATAAATTACCAATTATTTTACTTTCAGCAATTCAGGGACCTGAACTTGCCTGATCTCGATTAATGCCCCGCCATCTGAAACAATTCTAAATTCGACCCTCCTGTTAAGCTTTCGTCCTTCTTTTGCATCACGTCCATCAGGATAAACATTAATGGCAACATTTTCGGATTCGTTTAAGCCCTTTATTAAAAACCTTGAAGATTCAATTTTTTTGCCAACCAAATAATTTACTACAGTGTTTGCTCTTTTTTCTGAGAGTTTCTGATTATAGGGTATTGATCCCAATGCATCCGTATATCCTCTGACTTCCAGTCTGATTTCCGGAAAGTTCTTTAATACATTTACAATTTCGTCCAGTTTGGATTTAGAAATTTCTGAAAGACTGTAACTATCGAAATCAAAAAAGATAGGTTTAATAACAGTTTTGATAGAAGGAGTTGGAGGTACTTCCTCTACCACTTTATTTTCAGATACCTTTTCAGGTTCTTTAGTCATAACCGTCACTTCTTTTTCGATAGTATCCTGTTTCTCGATCTGGGTAAGGATTTTTTCATCTTCTGTGGTTGCAAGCGCTTCAGGAAGTACTTCAACATAATACAAATCACCGGATCCTAATCCGCCTTGCTCATAGAGAGTCAAATATCCGCTATTTTCTTTATCTGATGGGAAAAAGAATAAATCATCATCAGTTGTATTAATAGGATATGGAAGAGGTTCAGGTTTTGACCATGTTCCATCTTCTTGTTTCACGGATTTAAAATAATCATATCCGCCAATGGATTCATGACCCTGAGAACTAAAGTATAAAGTTTTACCATCAACCGCAATAAATGGAGATTCTTCGTTAAGTGGGGTATTGACAACAGGTCCAAGGTTAACTGGTTCAGACCAGTCTCCTTTATCATTTAGAGAGGAATAAAATATATCCATTCCTCCCAGGCTTTCTTTTCGGTTGCTGGTAAAATATAGGACTTTACCATCAGGAGAGATAGAAGCATGTGACTCAAAATATTTTGAATTTACAGGTTTCCCAATTGATTTTGACCGCATCCATCTGCCCATTGAATATTCGCTAACTAATATATCAGCATCGAAATTAGAGATTTTCACCAGGAATAGCTTTTGCCCATCGTATGAAAAAGAAGAAACATATTGATTTCCATCTGATTCAATTTGAGAAGTTATGTTAATTGCATTTGACCAAGCACCATTTATCTTTTTAACATAATAAACTGCATCATAAAACCGCATCTGGGTCATATAGGACATAGAATTTCTATCCCCTGACAAAATTACCCTGGAATTTTCAGCATTACTATTGTACTTTCTTCCCAGGTTTTCTTTATAGATCGGAGCAGGATTTAAGATGGCTTGCTTGGCATATTCGCAAGATTTTATCTGCTGATCAGTATATTCAATGTCTACAGTTTTGGTCTTTTCCAGGTATTCTTTATAATTACGATAAGCTATTATTGCATCATCCAGATTATAACATATTCTATTTGCATTTCCAAGAAATAAATAGGCATCAGGTGGTGCAGTAACTTCTTTAAATGACCCTTCTGCCCAACCCTTTGAAATATTAGTTACTGCTTTCTTTAAATAGGGAAGGGATAACTCTTTTTCTCCTGGTATATTTAAATAACAAATTCCTATCCTATAATTGATATTAGCGTTATCCTGGTACCCTGCCTTGTAAACTTTCTGAAAAGAATATAATGCTTCCCTGTAATCCTCTTCTGAAAGAAAGAATTCAGCGTCCAGAAAGTCTTCACGAATAATTGCCTGTCCTGATATGAAATCTGTAATGAAAAACAACAAGATTGATATAGTAAGAAAAAATAACTTTTTCATGGTGGTGAACTTTATGTCATATTAGCAAATTTATGAAAATCATTAAACAATAGAAAATTTATCTTTTTTGTACTATGTGAGTTACAAGTACGAATTAATATGATATTCATTGAGGATTGGATAACTGACCAAAAATTCCATACGGATAATTATTTTCTTATAATTTAGAGAAAATAATAAATAAAGAATGATTTAATGTAGATCCGTGAATGATCTAAAACTCCGATGAATTACCTGGATATATTCCTTGAATTGCAATGAATTACGCAAATATCTCCTATTCAATTTTTTCTCTTTTCCTTCGTTTAATCCATATCAGGAAAAGAATAATTATGATTAATAATCCTAATCCTCCTATAGAGTAAATTAAACCCCTATTCAAAGAAGGTTTATTAACTCCAGATGTAAACATTGATTGATCGGATTTTTCAGTCTCAACCAACCCCATTCTGAGAATGATATCCCATATTTCATCTTTGGTAACTCCTAGTTTATTTGACTGTGCAATGAGATAACTAATCAGGTCATTAATATTGAATATTCCGTTTTTGGTGAGATCCAAGGTATCAAGCATAGCTAAAAGATTGCCATGAGCAAAATATTTCATCCTTTCAATGAAATCAAGAAGTGATTCTGTTAATGAGCTGTTTCTAATCAGAGTGCTAACATCTTCTTTCGAATATCCATACTTGTCTGAATTATCATTCAAGTATTTTACCAGTTCTTCAAGGTTTTTGATTCCTTCTTTTTGAAGATTAAGTTTTTTAAGCAGTTTATGAAGTTTACCAGTGGAATTTTCAGTCATTTGACTTAATGTCTTTTCAAGGTCTTCCCTATATGCTAACTGAAGTATTACAGAATTAACTTCATCCACACTAAATCCAAGAGTATCGGTATTATTTCTAAGATATTGCAGAAACTCTTCCTTTGAATTAAAACTATAATCGTTAAGATTCATATTCTTCAGGTACTCAAGGAGCGCCCCTGAGGCAACTTCAGCCAATTGTAACCTAAGTCTGTCGATTTCCCGGAGTTTGTTATATGAGTAATTTTGTAACAAAGCATCTACATCTGAAGTTGTAAATCCATACTTACCAGTATTCTTGTAAAGGAACTTAATAAGTTCATCAGCAGTATAGATTCCTTCCTTTTCCAGGTTTAAATTTAACAGGTAGTCCTTGAGAGGATTAGTTGCTAACAATATCAGCTTTTTCCTGAAAATTTCCGGATCGATACTTGTAGCAATATCAGTTAAGCCTTTCAAGACTTCAGTTTTTGTGAATGCTTCTTTTCCTGCGTACTCATAAAGATAGTTCGCGAGGTTTCCAGAGCTTGAAATATTTAATTTTTGAAAGTCTGAGTTCTTAAGAAAATCCTTCAAAGCCCCATCTGGTAAAGAGTGAGCAAGTTTAACAGCAAAGAGGGCAGGATCACTATTGCCAGCAGATCCTAATTTGGCAAGAGCGTTCAACACTTCATAGGTTTTATATCCTTCGATTTTTGAGAAATCTAATAAATATTTCGATAAATCATATGGAGTCTGTAGTCCGAGACTATCTGGATTCAGTTGTGAAAGTGTTTCCCGAAGTTTTCCATCAGTATTAATAATCAGGTCAGATATGAATTTATTCAAATCATTTTGTGTAATGGAATTGTAAACGAGATTATCCATGTCTGTCTTCGAATACCCAAATTTTTCAGCATTATTGTATAAATACTTTATAAGATCATCACTGGTCTTGATGCCTTCTTTTTCAAGGTCTATGCTTTTCAAAACATTTTTTAAATCCCCATTTGCTCCTTCAAGGAGTTGCTGTCTATATCCTTCAACGAGTAAATTAGGGCTGGCCTCATTAATGAAAGTATTCAATCCTGGGGTATTGGCTGATTCTGATTTTGCATTGACATCAGAAACATCCCAAATAACAGTTGCAGATTTTGTAA
>CAZKMG010000267.1:0-5613 GCA_964553465.1 uncultured Bacteroidaceae bacterium | reverse complement strand
CTATATACTTTATTATATTATTTCTTTCTAAGCCTTAGTGCATTAGATATTACTGATACCGAACTAAAACTCATAGCAGTTGCAGCTATTATTGGGCTTAATAAAATTCCGAAAAACGGGTATAAAACCCCGGCTGCAATAGGAACACCAATAGAGTTGTATATAAAAGCAAAGAATAAGTTCTGTTTGATGTTCCTCATCACCTTGCGGCTTAAATCCTTTGCACGTACTATACCATCTAGGTCGCCACTTACAAGGGTGATTTCAGCACTTTGCATAGCAATATCTGTTCCTGTTCCCATTGCTATTCCAATATTAGCCTGGGCCAGAGCAGGTGCATCATTAATTCCATCTCCAGCCATAGCTACTATCAGACCCTTATCCTGAAACTCCTTAACTTTTTTGTATTTATCTTCCGGTAAACAGCCCGCCTGGAACCCATCCAGTTTCAATTCATTAGCTACTGCCTGGGCTGTAAATTCATTATCCCCGGTAAGCATATATACCTGAACACCTAATTCCTGCAAATCTTTAATTGCTTTGGCAGATGTTTTTTTGATGGTGTCAGCCACACTGACAATTCCTTCCACTTTATTTTCGATAATAAGAAACATAACCGTTTGTCCCTTCAACTGCCATTCTTTTACTTGTTTCTCCTTTTCCTTGTCCAGAATTGCGCCAAAATCATCCATTAAGCGATTGTTTCCCAGTCCTATTTTTCTCCCATCATAAACAGCCTGTACACCTTTACCTGTAACTGATTCAAACTTCTCCACTTTTTTCAGTTCAATCTTTTTCTCTTTAGCTCCTTTAACAATTGCCTCTGCAACTGGATGTTCGCTATATGCATCAATAGAAGCTGACAATTGGAGAATATCCTCATCTGAAAATTTCCCAAAGGATGTAAAGGATTTTAATGCCGGCTTGCCCTCTGTAATCGTTCCGGTTTTGTCAATAATGAGAGTATTTACCTTGTTCATTTCTTCAATGGCACTTGCATCTTTCACCAGTACACCCATTTGAGCTCCCCTACCGGTACCTACCATAATTGACATCGGTGTTGCCAATCCTAAAGCACATGGACAGGCAATAATCAATACAGAGACCGCATTTACAAAAGCATACACATAAGCCGGTTCAGGTCCCCAGAATGCCCAGATGGCAAAGGTTATCAAGGCTGTTCCAATTACAATCTGCACAAAATATTTCGCGACTACATCAGCCATTTTCTGGATTGGCGCCCTTGAACGACTTGCCTCGTTAACCATCTCAATAATTTGGGAGAGTAGGGTATCGGACCCGACTTTTTCAGCTTTCATTTCGAATGACGTCTTCCCATTAATCGTCCCTGCGGTCACTTTATCATTTTGTGACTTTTCGGCAGGGATTGACTCCCCTGTTATCATACTTTCATCAATAACGGCCGTGCCCTCCACAATTATTCCGTCAACGGGAATCTTGTCACCAGGCCTCACTCTCAGAATGTCACCCGGCTTTACTTCATCCAACGGGATTTCTTTTTCCTGCCCGCTGCGAATAATTCTTGCTACGGGAGGCACAAGACCCAAAAGGGCCTTAATTGCAGAGTTAGTTTTACTATGTGCCCTTAGCTCAAGCATTTGCCCCAGCAATACCAGTGTAAGAATAACCGCCGCAGCCTCGAAATATAGATGTACATTTCCCTGCATATCTTTAAACTGTGAAGGGAATAATCCCGGGAACAAAATGGCAAAGACACTAAACAGAAATGCTGACCCAACACCAATGGAGATTAATGTCCACATGTTGGGTGACCGTCTTCGCACAGAACTCCACCCACGCTTAAAAAATACCCAACCTGAGTAAAATACTACAGGAGAGGCAAGGAAAAATTCTATCCAACCCCATACCTTTTTAGAGGCCAGGTCCTGAAGGTGCAGGAAGCTAAAAAGATCTGACATCCCAATGATAAATACCGGAATACTAAATGCTAAAGCCAGCCAGAATTTCCTTGCCATCTTTTTATAAGCCTTTTCTTCCTCACTAATACCTTCACCTTTTCCCTGAACCAAAGTCATTCCGCATTTTGGACAATCTCCGGGATGATCCTGTTTAACCTCAGGGTGCATAGGGCAAGTGTAAATGGTTTTGGAGTTTGGATGACCTTCCACTTTATTCAAATGCATACCACAAACCGGGCAGTCCCCGAGTTTATTATAAGTTTTATCACCCTCGCAACGCATGGGACAATAATATTCAGGGTCTTCATGTGAATGAGCTTTGTATTCCTTCGTCATTTCATTTTTATGTTCCGAATGCTTATGTAGATCATGGGATCCAGCATCTCCGTTATGTTCCCCTACCGATACCAGGTGCATATTACACACAGGGCAATTTCCGGGTTTATCATAAGTTTTATCACCTTCACATTTCATCGGACAATAGTATTTATTCTTGGCTTCCGATTGCCCTAAAATCTCAACATTTTTCATAATTCCTTTCTTTTTTGGAATAAGCATAGTCCCAAACTAATTTAAAATATAGATTACATGTTTATTTGTTTTTATTCACAGCTTTAACTATCAGCCAGATAAAAACAGCAAGAAGTATAAATCCTGCAACCAAGCCCAATATCATTTCCCATCCATTTCCCCCAAGTTCTTTCATCATACATAACCTCCAATCTTGATTAATAATAATGATAAAGTTAATGATCTCTATTTAATAGTTTCCCTGTTCTCTCCGCATCCTAGCATCTCATCGCCAAAATACGGATTCCTTATTTCTTTTGAGTTGCTGAACCAATATGCTCCTTTGTCGCGGTTAGCCATGGGGCAATATTGGAAATATGCAGTTGCATCCTTCAGACCAAATGACTTAAGACTTTTATAAAATGCTAAATTGAAAATTGCAAACTCAATTCTTTGTTTTTCGATATCCGTTAGATTACTGATTGATATAATTGATTTTTCCAGGGTTCCCAACTGTTCCATCCAAGCCATGTGGGCATCGCCTTTCAATAACTCCATATCTACTGCTTTAATGGCAGTGTTTACTTCCCGGGAAGTAGCTGCCACTTTTTTGGTATCAGAAGCAACGAAAGCATCCTTCATTTTCAAATAAGCTTTATAAACATTGGTTATCTGTGACTTAAATGTGGTGACTGGTTCCACTGCCACTTCTTTTGTGTTTACAGCTTTGTTTTCCTCTTTGGTTACCATTTTGTTGCCGGTACCCATGTTCATACCATCATGATTATGAACAGATGTAACCGCACCTCCCTCAGGATTCATCATACTGGGTAGCCCCTGCAGCTGTGCGGCAGCATCAATTTTGAAAGTCCCATTGGTAACAATCTCCTCACCCTCGGATAAACCACCGACCACCACGTAAAAGTTTCCGGCCTCGGGTCCCAGTGTAATCTGACGGTAAATATAAGTCGGGTTTTCACGATTGGGAACTTTCACATAAACCACTGAGCGTTTGCCTGTCCATAAAATGGACGATTTGGGGATGATCAACTCATGGCTGCCCCCGGCAATTTTGGATTGAATCGTACCGCTTACAAACATTTCGGGCTTGATTTCAAGTTTGGGATTGTTTAATTCCACCCTGACTTTGGCCACTCGTGTGGAGGCATTAATAAACGGGTCTATAAAAGTGACATTACCTGTATACTTTTTACCGGGCAGTGATTGTATCGTAAACTCTGTCTTATCGCCTTTTTTAATCCATGGGAGATCGCTCTCGTAAGCATCGAATAATACCCATACATGGCTCAAATCAATCACCTGGAAAAGAGCAAAACCTTCTTTTACATAATCGCCCTGGGCTACATGCCGCATGGTTATCGTTCCGGTAATGGGTGAGTCGACATTGAAATAGAGTTGTGGCTCACCCAGTTTTTCTATGGCGGAAATTTGTTCCTCGCTTAGATCCCAGAGTTTTAATTTGCCTTTGGCTGCTATATATAATGCCGGACGCGATTCTTTGTAGGTTAATGCTTCGAGTAGTTCGCGCTGTGCGGTAACCAATTCAGGGGAATAAATGGTGGCCAGTTTTTCCCCTTTTTGAACATATTGTCCTGTGAAATTGATAAACAATTTCTCAATACGTCCGCCAAAACGGGCAGTTAGTTCAGTAATATTCCGTTCATCGGCCATCACTTTCCCTTGCAGATAAAGTGATTTCTCCGGAGACCCCTTTTTTACAATCATGGTTTGTACCTCAGCAAGTTTGGCAGCAGATTCCGTCATGACGATTGCATTTGGATCAACCTGTTCTTCGTTCGATGTCAGCGAATTTAATGGAATTAAATCCATACCGCATATCGGACATTTTCCTGGTTTATCCATCCTTATCTGAGGGTGCATGGAGCAGGTCCAGGTGGTTGTTTTTTCGTTTTCCTGATCATGTCCTTCATGAATCCCTGTGTTACTGCCAGCTTCTGTTGCTTCTCCTGATGAATGGAAAAACAACCAACCGAAAAACAGGCCAACTACCAACACAGCCAAAACCAGTTTGTAGTTTTCTTTAATATTTTGAATGATCTTTTGCATAATGTAATAATTCTAAATTTTTAAATACCCAGATTCATAACTTCAGACATTCCTATTATTTTCCCATTAAATAGCTAATAAAGGAGATGGCAGCCTGCTTATCGGAACGGGCTTTTTCCAGTTCGAGTTCATATGTGAGCAAATTTCGCTCCATCCGAAGGATTTCCTCGAAGTTTTTGCTGTCAGTTGTATATTCGGTTTCCAATAATTTCAGAGATTTTCGGGCAAGTTCTGCTTGATTTTCATTCAGACTTACCCTTCGCTTGGCATCGGAGAAATCTTTCCAGCTTTGCTCAAAAACAGTCTCAAGCACATTTTGTTTGTTGATTTTTTCTTCCTTTTTAGCTGTCTCCAGATAAACGGCCTCATTCAGCATAGATTTATATTTGTTACGATACAAAGGGATGGTAATTCCAACCGTAGGAAGCATGATAGCATCGGTGCCGGCCATATTGTTGTCACCTTTCCCCACAATGGTATAGTCAAATCCTATTTTGAAATCAGGTTTACCGGCCAAACGGGCTACATCCTGCTTATAACGGAACGATTCTGCCTGTAGATCAAGACTAAGGATCTGGTGGTTCTGAGCTTGAATGCTATCCCTGATCTCCTCTTTAGTTAAATTTGGTTCGGTATCCCATAATTGTTGCGGAAGTTTTACTTCCAATTTAATATCTGTATTCAAAAAATTATTAAACATGACTTCCAGTGTCCCGTATTTGTCTTTTAGCAAGGTTAGTTGGTTTTCCATATCACCGATTTCCATTTCAATCCTGTATTCATCCACTACCGAAACCAGTCCGGATTCCACTTTAATGAGTACCAGTTTTTGAAATGAACTTAGTAAACTCAGATTTTCATACATTATTAATATAGCCTTCCCTACAAAATACAGGTTGTAATAAGTACTTTTAACATCATTAAACAGCATTGATTTGGCTTCCTCGAACGCTTCGTATTTGGCTTTCGCCATCTGTATAGCCGAGTTTTCTTTGGCTTTCAGTGTGCCATACCATGGAAACATTTGTGAGGCAGAAATTTTAAATTGTTGCGGTCCAACGCGGGTTTCCACCGG
>CAZKMG010000266.1:0-5681 GCA_964553465.1 uncultured Bacteroidaceae bacterium | reverse complement strand
CTTTAGAATAAATACCCGACATGAAAATTATACCCATCATTCTGTTCCTTTGTTCTTCACATTTTTTACCGATATTTTCGCAGAATAATTCAATTCTTCAGGATCCTGCAGCTGAAATTTATCTTGATGCATTAGCCAAGCTTTTCAGCCCTGAAAAAACCTGTCAGATTGAATTTAAATATGAAATTGAATCAAAGATGGATGGTTCAAAAGTAAATGATTATGGATCAGTCATTATTAAAGGACAGAAATATAAATTGAAACTTGAAGATGGCGAGTCTTATTATAATGGGGAAAAACTTTGGATTTATAATAAAGAGGCTGGAGAAGTATATGTAAGTATCCCCGATAAAAGTAACTCCGAACCTATGCTGATTAATCCCTTCAGACTTTTATCAAAGTATAAGGAATATTACAAATACCAACTCACTGGAGAAAGTAATAAAGACGGAATTATTTTTGTAAATATTGAATTGTATCCAAAGGTTCTTGAAACAGACTATTCGATTATTAAATTAACAATTAACAAGAAAACCAATACATTATTTATACTTGAATTGCAGCAGAAAAAAGGAACGGTCTATAAAATATATGTAAATGAGATAATTCCGATGCTTAAAGTAGATGACTCTGCTTTTTCATGGGATGTTACTGCTAACCCAGATGTACTTGAAATCGAATTATAAAAATTACCTGGGATATTCAATTCTTGCATGATAAATATTAAGTAGCTTTCCTTTAAATATTTGCTTTAACATTTCAATATCCCGAAAGGTCAAGTCAACATTGTCAAATTGATTCTCATCGAACTGCGCTTTAATTATCGAATCGACTAATTGATCAATAGATTCAGAATCTATAACCTTCAGACTTCTGGAGGCTGCTTCAATAGAATCAGCCATCATTACAATTGCAGTTTCTTTTGAGTAAGGTTTTGGGCCGGGGTAAGTAAAATTTTGTAAATCGATTTCTAATTCAGGAAATTTATTAATAAATGAGCGGTAAAAATATTGAACGGTAGTTGTTCCATGGTGGGTGCGAATAAAATCTATGATAACCTCCGGGAGTTTTGCTTTTTTCGCAAATTCCACGCCTTTAGAAACATGTTCTATGATAATCTTTGCACTTTCCTCAAAACTAAGACCATCATGAGGATTGAAATTCGATGACTGGTTTTCAATAAAATACATTGGGGACTCAAGTTTACCTATATCATGATAAAGAGCTGCAGTTCTTACGAGCAATGGATTACCCCCTATTTTAAGCACTGCTTCCTCTGCCAGGTTACCAACTTGTAAGGAATGCTGGAATGTACCGGGTGCTTGCTCTGCTAACTTTCTTAACACTGGTTGATTTGTATCCGCAAGCTCAATTAGGGTAGCATCAGATAAGAAGCCGAATATTTTCTCAAAAATAAAAATTAAGGGATAGGAAGTTAATACTAGCAAAGCATTTCCTCCAAACCATGCATAATTCACCAGATTAAGGGTTGCAAAACGACCCTCTTCCATTAATCCAAATGCAGTATAAACAAAGCTATAAGCAAGAAACGAAAAAACTGCTGATATAAAAAGAGCCCCCCTTCTGTACATGTTTTGTAAAGTAAAAATGGTAACTACACCTGCTATAAAGTTCATAAAAACAAATTCAAAACTATTAGGGGCCCAGAAACCTACCAGAAGGATGGTGATAATATGAACAAATATGGCAATTCTGGAATCATAGAAAGTTTTCAGAATTATTGGAACAATTACGAATGGAACAACATATAAGCTAATATTTTCATTAATGATCGTTAATGTAGCAATTGTTGCCATGATCATTATGAGTAAGACTATAAAAAATGTTTTTGAAAGACTGATCAGAATTTCTTTCCTGAAATTAAAAAGAAAGAGGTATAAAACAATGAATGAAAATATTACCAACAAAGATTGTCCAAAAATTATTAAGGAATAGTTACGGGAAATATTTGGATTCGTTTCATATTCTCGTTTAAGAGATTGGAGAATCTGAAATTTTTCATCATTTACCAGTTCACCTAATGCAATGATTTTCTCTCCAGCCTGAACCATTCCCTGAGTAATTGAAATCTGATCAATTATATCCTGTCGCATCCTTGCAGATGTTTCAATATCATAAACTAAATTAGGCTCGACATAGTTGATCGCCTCATAGAATTCAATAAACCTTCCAGATGGTTTCCGGGATGGCTCTATTGAGGAACCAAGCCTTTCTAACTCACTCCTGAAAAATTCATAAGCTGTTTTTTGGGTAAATACTTCCGATGTAGATCTTTCTTCTACTAGTTTTCCAGTAATAATATGTAATACTTCACTATTTGTCTTCAAATTATCTAGCTGTACAGGATCAGAAACAATCCCCTTGAGATAAAGCTGATTCAAAACAGATTCAATTCCATGATAGTATAAGTCTCTCACCACGGAAATTGAATGGCCGGAAAATGGCGACACTATCTGATTATTATGAGAACTAAGTGATTTCCTGTAGTTTAAATAGGTTTGCCAATATAAGCCAAAATTTTGCTCGAATTTATTAATCATTGTGGGGCAGGTTAAAGAATCAAGCCTGAAATATGGACCGAATTTCCGTAAAGCACTGTCTTTTTCCGATTGAAGAAGCAGATCTGTTTTATAAATTGGGAAATCAAATGGAGCAACAAGAACCTGATGCGACCATGGTTTACCCTTTTGAAATTCAAACCGGAATTTGCCTTCCCTCGGGAAAAGAAGCATTATGTAAACCGTCCCTAAAATAAAAAAAAGAAAAAGACGTGATGAACTTAAATTTTTCTTAATTTTTTCAATTAAATTCATAAAATGAATTTTATTTAATATAATAAAGTTAAATAAATTTAGTTGTGGAATATAATACTTTTTGAGTATATATAAACAGCATAAAACAATAATTGTTTAATATTGTACTTATATTGCTGATGGATAGATAATATTATAATTCATTGATTTATTGTTCTTTGTTAGCTCATTTTTAATACATACATATAACAAATCATGTCACTGGCAGGAATTTGTTTTCAGGCATATATTCCAATGCGCAAGGAACCTGATGAGAAAAGCGAAATGATAAACCAGGTTCTTTATGGAGAGACTTTTATAATTCTTGAATCATATAAAAAAACAAATTTTACATATATCCATCTTGAACATGATAGTTATGAAGGATGGATAGACTCAAAAACTATTTATATTTTATCTGCATCTGACAGAGAAGTACTTTTCTCTGTACCCAGATATATAAGTCATGAAATAAAAACTGTTTTAAAGTCTGGTAATAACTCTTTTAACTTAATCATCGGATGTGGCAGTACAGTATATTTGAAGGGCTTAAAAGTCTTGGATTTGACAGGAAATGATTATAATTTTAAAGGGGATGTTAATGAATCAAACCCGGAAGACCCACGAACTTCTTTAGTTAAGTACGGACTGAGGCTTCTAAGTGTCCCCTATTTATGGGGAGGCCGGTCATCTTTTGGCATTGACTGTTCTGGTTTATGTCAGAACTTATATAAACAGGTTGGAATGAATATTCCCAGGGATGCTGTTCAACAGTCTAAAATAGGCAAGCCCATTAGTTTTTTAGATGAAGTACAAGCTGGCGATCTTGCATTCTTTGATAATGAGAATGGGGAAATAATCCATGTTGGGATGATTATTGACAAAAACAGGATTATTCATTCGTCCGGTATGGTAAAGATTGAAGTCATTGATCATCAAGGGATATTTTGCAGTCAACAAAATAGATATTCCCATAAGTTAAGAGTAATTAAGAATATTCTAGATTAAGATAAATAATAAAACTTATGTCTGCCTCTCAGGAACAGAGAAAACTAACATAACATAGAAATAAACTTATGTATAATTTATCTGAATACGCTAGTGTAATTATTATCCTGGCCACTATTGCAGTAGTTTATATTATCATTAAATGGTACCATGATAAGAAGAAAGAAGATATTACTCAAGAAGATAAAGATGATGAAAAAGTAAATTGACAGGCTGATTCATAATTAAATTTTGTCTTCATTAAATCGTAACAGACTTAAATTCAATTAAATAATCATTCCTGCTCCAACCGTATTATTCGTTCCTTCATCAATGAGTATCACACTGCCAGTAATCCTGTTTATTCGGTACGGATCAAAAAATAATGGTTTGGTGGTCCTAACTTTCAACCTGCCAATTTCATTAAGTCCAATTGATAGATCCTTAAAATTTTTTTCAAGATTGTTGATATTCACTTTATAAGGAACTTCTTTAATGATACACTTCACATCATTAGTAGTATGACGTAATGTATATTTCCCATTCGGGACCATAGGTTTTTCACCAAGCCAGCAAATCATCATCTCAATGTCCTGACCAACTTCAGGTTCTTTGTTATCCAAAACAATCATATCTCCGCGGCTAACATCAATATCATCCTCAAGGGTTATTGTCACCGACATGGGAGCAAATGCCGAATCCAGTGTCATGTTCATAGTATCAATAGACTTGATCTTACTGGTGAATCCCGATGGGAATACCTTAATCGTTCCACCTACCTTGAATACTCCACTGGCAATTCTTCCGGCATATCCTCTGTAATCATGATATTCCTGGGATTGTGGTCGGATTACATATTGTACAGGAAATCTTCCATCAACCAGATTTAAATCATTTGCAATATGTATATTTTCAAGCAAATAAAGTAGTGTTGGGCCCTGGTACCAGTTCATAGCATCAGATCTGTCTACAATATTATCACCTTTTAATGCACTAATTGGAATGAATCTTAGGTCCTGAATATCCAGTTTTGCAGCAAGGTGATTAAAATCTTTTTTAATTTGCTCGAAAACATCCTCCTTATATTCCATCAGATCCATTTTATTTATACAAATTACTACATGAGGTATCTTCAGCAAGGAAGCAATATAAGCATGGCGTATGGTTTGTTCAAGAACACCGTTTCGTGCATCTACGAGTATTAAAGCAAGATTAGCTGTGGATGCTCCTGTAACCATATTCCGTGTATACTGAATATGTCCGGGAGTATCAGCAATAATAAATTTTCTTTTTGGTGTTGCAAAATATCTATAGGCTACATCAATAGTAATCCCTTGTTCTCTCTCTGCTCTTAATCCATCAGTAAGATAGGCAAGGTTTACATGCTCATCGCCCCTTCTCTCACTTGCCAGTTTAACTGCCTCCATCTGATCTTCGAAAATTGATTTGCTATCAAACAATAGTCTTCCAATAAGGGTACTTTTCCCATCATCCACACTTCCAGCAGTAGTAAATCGTAGTAATTCCATATCGAGGTAACCTGGGGTAGGATTAAGATTTTTATCTGAAGCTAACATATGTTGTTGTTAATTTTGTAATAATTATAATGTGATAAGGTTATAATTAAATTGTAATTAGCTGGTAATTAATCTGATATATTTGATTTGATATGATATGATTTGATTTAAGTTGAGGAATTGAATTACTTTTGAACTACTCCCAAATTATTAAAAATACCCCTCTTTCTTCCTGTCTTCCATTGCTGCTTCTGATCGTTTATCATCGTATCTGCCCCCTCTTTCTGTAACGCGTGTTGCTGCAACTTCACTGATTATTTCTTCCAGTGTATTTGCAGTGGAAAGTGTCAAACCTGTACATGTA
>CAZKMG010000265.1:4117-5684 GCA_964553465.1 uncultured Bacteroidaceae bacterium | reverse complement strand
CCTGGCATTTATAGGTGTACCTTCAGGGAACATACCTTTTATGAACATAGCTCAAATTCAGGGAACATTTGCATTTGCGGCACCCTCTTTAACCAGTAAAAAAATTACTGCGATTGCTACAGGTAAATTGCTTCGTGATCAGAGTGCTGATGTTGAGCAAACCGGTTCAGGTATAAGCCCAATCCTGGGTGTAAATATAGCATTAGATGATAAGGTTAATATAGGTATTAAATATGAATTCATCACAAAGATGGACCTGACCAACAATACCACTAAAGATTTTACAACTGCCTATCTGGCAAATGGTGATTCTGTTACCATGTTTCCTGATGGGGAAAAAACCCCTAGTGATATGCCGGCATTGCTATCAGTTGGTATAAGCGCACAGGCTACACAGAAGCTTTCGTTAAATTTTGGAGCACATATTTATTACGACAGAACAGCAAATTACGGCAAAAAGATCAATGATGTATTTGTAAAAAATAAGGCAATTATTGATAAGAATTCTCTGGAATTGGCTTCGGGATTTGAATATAAGATAAACGATAAAATCCTAGTCAGTGCAGGATATTTGCGTACTGAAACTGGTGTAAGTAATAAATATCAAAGTGATTTGTCATATGACCTGAGCTCTAATACTGTCGGTGGAGGTGGTGCATATAATATCACAGATAAAATTCAGGTTAATCTGGGTGTTGGATATACTAAATATATTAATGGGGAAAAATGGATAAATCATAATTTTTCTTCAACGGGGGCTAATATCTTTACCAAAGAGACATATGCTAAGGATAATTTCTTTATTGCTTTAGGAGTTGATTTTAGTTTATAAAAAAAGAATTAGGATTCTTATTAAATTTATGAAGACGGAGGAGATATTTCCTCCGTTTTTTTATAAAGAAATTCCTGATGCATTAAGGATTTTAAGATATCTTACCGATTCGGTAGTATCCAGATCTTGCAGATTCTGATAGTAAAACTTTGCCTTCTCGATATTCCCTGTTTTTACCAGGCTATAAATCAAGTTCATAAAGATATTACCCTCCAAAGGTATCTTTCTACTCTTAATGAGATCAAGGATTTTCTCATATTCATCAACACATTCAGAATAGCGGCCACCACTTATAAGATCATAAGCATGATTAATATAGTCATTGATCTCAGCATTTAGGATAACGGTTTTAAATGAAAAACAAGCCTCGCTGCAATCTTCAATTAAATCCACCCAATCAGTTTTAAAAGGAACTGCAGGAAATATAAGTGTAAATTTAAGTTTCTCGCCAAATATGGTAAAATGATAAGAATCTGGACAAACAGGGATACCTTCAGCTTTAATTATTTTAAGTGTATCAGTATTTGGAAGAATAAGGTAAATGTTTTTATCTGCACAAAAAGTCCCATCCAGGCTTTTATTTTCGAGGATCAGATTCACATAGGTTCTTCCTGCTGTTGTTTCAATACTCTCAATAGAGAGTGTCTCATGACTCTTAAGTCCAAAATTTGGATTAGAACTTAATTGTGATTCAACCAGTAGCGTGGAACAGAATAATGAAATAATAATCAAAAA
>CAZKMG010000265.1:0-4107 GCA_964553465.1 uncultured Bacteroidaceae bacterium | reverse complement strand
TGATTGTAACAATATATATGATAATATTAAATCTATTTTTGGAGAAATAAAATGGGATCTTTTTGTTTTGAAGTATATATAGAAAGTCAGTAAAAATTAATTAATACAAAAAGTCTAACCCGATATACATGCCACTTTTACCATCGCGTTTATCAGCTGCTAAACCATAATCTACTGAAACGATAAAATTCTCGTTCAGGGCAAAGTGTATCCCTGCACCATAACTAAGATGGAGTTTTTCTTCTTCACCTTTTGAAAGCCATTCATTGGCGTCCGGATCAGAAACATCCAGGAGATTGTATTTACCTGTAACCATGCCGGCATCGGCAAAGCCAGCCAGGGCGATATAGAAGTTCTGGTTGAATACTACTGTCCGTAAAACTTTCCAGCGAATTTCCGCATTTCCATATATAAAATCTTCACCTACTACACGGTTTCTGAGAATGCCTCTCATAGTTTTGGCACCACCAAGTCCGTCTCGTGTAAGTTCTGGAGTTGAATTAAAAACAAATGGCAGCATATAAAATGGCATATTCCCTGATAATTTTGCCTGATATGATAAACGGTAAGCAAAGTTTATTGTTTTGGGAACAACGGTAAAATACTGTCTGTGTGTCATGGCCATCCGGGTATAAGCAAAATCGTTACCAAGAAAACCGGGAGCTAGTAAAAATTGAAGTTCGGTCCACATGCCTTTCATAGGATTTGCCTCATTATCCCGAGTATCATAAATGGCCCCGATCTTTAGCAATGCTGTATTGCCCCCTTTACTCTCATTTTCCAATATTAATCCCCATTTTACAAAATTACCGTACAATCCTCCCCCGATAGTATCAGGAAGCATGTCAGCCGCATCTTTCCCCTTATTCAAATTAGAAATATCCACAGTGTCTAATTTAATATTATAAAACTCCACACCAGCAAACCATTTTAGTTTCTCTCCCTGAAGTTTCCCAATAAAATCAGTTTTGAGCCTTAACATTGATCTGTCCATCCTGTAAAAAACCCTTGATATATAATTTAAGGGATCTTCTGAATCCTCAAAGTTGGAATTGTAATAGGCATTATATCCATTAAAACCATAAAAATCAAGGGCCTTTTCAGTAAGTAAACTGGCTTCTGCAAGCATGCGAACACCGGGAATTAGCTTTTCTGTATCATATTTAAGCTGGTTTATCCCGCTACCTTTTGTTGTCCTTGACCACTCAAGGTAAATGGATTGATTATATTTTGGATACTTACTCCCGTCGCCATAATCATAAAAATTAACCAAACCACCATATTTAAATCCAATATCAGAATCGTAAGCAATTACGGGTAAGGCGCCAAAAGTCCAGCCTTCTTTAATATTTTCTTTCTTATCCTCTTGTGCAATAATAATATTATCGGTCACGAAAAAAATGACTAATAGCAAAATGATTTGCTTTTTCATAGAGAAGCAGGGAATTTAATTTATTGTTCTAATATAATAATATTTTTTGATTCACTGTATATAAATTACTTACGCTTAAATTCAAGCTCTGGTAGGACATGTTGCAGATAGTGGACTATTATCTTAAAAAGCTTAAATTTATCATTAAAAATAACCTCCTCTGCCTATTGAAACCCTTATACCTCAATAGATTTTTTATTAATAGTTAGTCAAAATTGAAAAAAATCATTAATTTTCATCCAGATAAGTGAATTCTCAGGTTTATTTGATAAATGCTATGAAGCAAAACAGTTTTACTCTTTTTTACCTCTGTCTTGGCATACTGTTTATTTTTCTTGAGAGTCTTCACTTTAGGTTTCTATCCCTGATTTTAAGAGCATTATTAATGCCTTCTTTAATCGTTTTTTATCTTACACAGATTAAAGGAAACTTTAGCTTTTTCCATCGACTTATAATATTTGGATTGGGATTTTCCTGGATTGGTGATGTAAGTCTCCAATTTTCAAATGCAGGACTGGATTTTTTAATTACAGCAGAGACCTTTTTCAATACAGGACTAGGGGCTTTTCTCATTACACAGATTCTTTATATCGTTGCATTCAGCCTTCCAAAAGGTAAGAATACTATACTGTCAACTCGAATCTACCAGACCTTAATTGTTATGGCATACGGATTTATTTTAATTTGGTACTTGTACAGAAGTCTTGGCGATATGAAAATACCAGTAATGCTTTATTCTATTATTATTCTACTAATGTTGCTTTCAGCACTTAACCGGTATGGAAAGGTGAATGGAGTCAGCTATATGTTCGTAGTAATCGGTGCGATAATTTTTGTATTGTCGGATTCAATGATTGCAATATATAAGTTTCATATTAAATTCGATTTTGCTCGCACACTGATTATGATGACTTATCTTGCTGCACAATACCTCATTGTTATCGGATGTATCCGACAAGACATTATTATTTCAAAAGGAAATAAAAATTTATAATAAGACTGTTATTTAACGTATTCTGAAATGAGCATGAAATTAACATGCATTTATTCTCAAAACAGAATTTTTAAATTGACCTCGACAATCCTTTTGGGATTTTTAGCGTGATTACAACCAGATCAATAAAAATAAAATTTTATTTTGATGAAAACACTCTTTAAAATTTTCCTGGGTTTAATCATTTTTACAATCCTGATCTTAGGTTTTCTTATAATTTATGCAGCATTTGATGATTATAAACCAGATCCCCAGGAATTGGTATTTAAGTCTGATAACCCTGACACATACCCTGATTGGCATGAAATAGATATTATGATATGGAATATTGGTTACTGTGGACTAAGCAGTGAAATGGATTTTTTCTATGATGGGGGAGACCAGGTCCGAACAAGTAAGGCAAATGTGATAAGGAACCTGGAGAACATTATTGATCAATTAAAAATAAATGACACACTCGAATTTATTCTACTACAGGAAGTAGATATAAATTCTAAAAGGAGTTATCATATCAATGAATATGATAGTATTAGTAGCAATTTATCCAAATACTGGTCATTTTTTGGAAAAAATTATGATGTATTTTTTGTGCCAGTACCTCCTGATGACCCCATGGGTAGAGTTGAATCAGGGCTGCAGACGCTAAGTAAGTTCGTTCCTACAAATTCAATCAGATGGAGTTTCCCTGGCAAATTTCCCTTTCCTAAATCTCTTTTTATGCTTGACCGTTGCTTCCTTGTAACCCGTTATAATTTAGGTAATGGAAAAGAACTACTGATTATTAATACACACAACTCAGCTTATGATGGGGGAGCACTTAAAAAACATGAGATGGCCTATTTAAAGACCTGGTTGCTCGATGAATATAGCAAAGGAAATTTTATTATTACCGGTGGTGATTGGAATCAATCACCCCCTTCATTTAGTCCTGAATATACTGATAATGTTTTTGATACTGTCGATTTTTCACCGATCGCAATTGATTACTTGCCTGCAGAATGGAAATGGGTCTACAATAAGTCGATTGCCACAAACCGTAGAGTTGCATCTCCTTTCGTAAAAGGAGTGACTCCTACTACAGTGATTGATTTTTTTCTGGTTTCACCGAATATTGAAGTGATTAATGCTGAAACGATTAACATGGATTTTAAATATTCAGATCACCAACCAGTAATAGCGAAATTTAAATTACTGAACTTCAATTGAAAACAGTTTTCAATGTTATGAATCCTGTTTATAATTATAAAACATGCTTTAGGATAGTGACCAATTTAGATATACCACATATTGCAGAAATTAAAGTAAATAGTTAAATATCTAAAATAATGATTCTTTTTTTAACCAATACATAGGATTGAACCATTGAAAATAAAATATTAATATGAAAGCATTAAAAAGAATCCTTTTTAGTCTGCTCCTTATCCTAATTATTGCCCTAATTGCAATTAGCTTCTATCTGAGAGATATATCCAGAAAAGGATTACCGGTATACAATAGAGATGTAAATATGACTGGACTGATAAGAACAGTCGAAATATTAAGGGACACTTTTGCCATACCTCATATTTATGCAGAAAATGAACCGGATCTTTACCGTGCAGTAGGATATGCCATGGCGCAGGATCGCCTATGGCAGATGGATCTCTTTCGCAGACTCACTCAAGGTAGGCTCGCAGAGATT
>CAZKMG010000264.1:4030-5685 GCA_964553465.1 uncultured Bacteroidaceae bacterium | reverse complement strand
ATGAGCCTTTAAAAGGTATAATTCTTGCTGAATATAGCTTTGCTCCATTTGCATGAAGACTCTGCCCGAAGAATACACCCGGGGAGCGATGCAATTGGGAAACAACAACGCGTTCAGCCCCATTGATGATAAATACTCCTCTAGAAGTCATATAGGGTACTGTACCCAGATACACATCCTGGATGACAGTGTCAAAATCTTCGTGCTCAGGGTCGGTACAAAATAATTTCAGTTTTGCTTTCAAAGGGACACTATAGGTTAATCCTCTTTCAATGCA
The DNA here is from genome assembly GCA_964553465.1 of uncultured Bacteroidaceae bacterium. Classification (GTDB taxonomy): domain Bacteria; phylum Bacteroidota; class Bacteroidia; order Bacteroidales; genus CAZKMG01. The sequence continues at coordinate 5,408 of CAZKMG010000264.1, read as the reverse complement.
TTCATCAATTGAGTACCTTGGAGGATCAATATAATAATCCAGAAATTCAAGCACGAAATTATTCCTGGTGTCAGAGATTGGAAAATTTTCTTGAAATACCCGGAAAAGACCTTCTTTCTTTCTGTTTTCTGGAGTAGTTTCAAGCTGAAAAAAATCCCTGAATGATTTCAATTGAACTTCCAAAAAATCAGGATATTGAAGTTGATTTTTATTGGAAGAAAAGCTAATTCTATGATTTAATGTTAAAGTCGACATCTATAGATTTGGATATTAATTGAACTTAAACTAATAAAATGCTAAAAAGGAATAGGATCCCAATCTTTTCCGGGATCACCGAATATGGGATTAATCCTAAACCCTGATAGAGTAAAAAGGCTTCACCTTTATTTAAGTTCAACTTCTGCTCCTGCTTCTACCAATTGAGATTTTATGGATTCTGCTTCTTCTTTTGAAACTCCTTCTTTAACAGGTGCAGGAGCCGCGTCAACAACCGCTTTAGCTTCTTTCAGACCAAGACCAGTTAATTCTTTAACTAGTTTTACTATTTGTAGTTTTGCCCCACCGGGTGATTTCAGTACTACATCAAAAGTATTTTTCTCAACTACTGCGGTAGATTCACCACCAGCAACAGGACCAGCAACAGCAACAGCTGCTGCTGCAGGTTCGATTCCATACTTGTCTTTTAATACTAAGAGTAATTCATTTACTTCTTTTACAGTTAATTCAACTAACTGACCCGCAATTGCATTAATATCTGCCATTTTTATTAGGTTTTATTAAATGTTATTAATTTTCTTTTTCTGATAATGATTTTAGGACACCTGCAATTTGATTTCCTGGTGAAGATAATGCTGAAAGCAGGCTCTTCATCGGGGATTGCAGTAGTAAGAGTACATCACCTATGAGTTCTTCCTTAGATTTTAATATCGAAAGAGCATCAAGTTGATTATCTCCAATATAAATAGATTCTTCAACCCAAGCAGCTTTGAGAATTGGTTTATCCTGTTTTCTGCGAAATTCCATAATGAGTTTTGCAGGGACATTGCTCGCCTCACAAAACATTATAGAAGTTGAATCCTTCAACACATCATATATTGGAGAATAATCGTGATCGAGTTTTTGTAATGCCTTTCTAAGGAGAGTGTTTTTTACTACCAGCAACTGGACATCCATCTCAAAGCATTTTCTTCTTAATACAGAAGTTTGTTCAGCATTTAACTGAGAGATATCTGTGAGGTAAAAATGTTTTGTTTTAGAGATCCGTTGCGAGAGATCTTCAATTATTATTTCCTTTTCTTCTCTTCTCATAATTCAGAGATCTTTACACTTATTAAATTATTCTTCAATAGCTTTAGTATCAATTTTGATACCAGGGCTC
>CAZKMG010000264.1:0-4020 GCA_964553465.1 uncultured Bacteroidaceae bacterium | reverse complement strand
TCGTACTGGAAATATAAATAGATTTGATATAAGTACCTTTTGCAGCGGAGGGTTTCAGTTTGATAATAGTTGAGATAAATTCCCTGGCATTATCAGCAATTTGCTCCGGCATGAAAGATGTTTTACCGATAGAAGTATGAATAATCCCAAATTTATCGACTTTAAAATCGATTTTACCCATTTTTACTTCTTTTACAGCTTTTCCAACTTCCATAGTAACTGTACCACTTTTTGGATTCGGCATAAGGCCTCTTGGGCCCAGTACTCTTCCAAGTTTACCTATTTTTCCCATAACAGAGGGCATGGTTATGATGACATCAACATCAGTCCATCCTTTTTCAATCTTCTCCACAAAATCGTCAAGACCTACGTAGTCGGCACCTGCTTGTTTTGCTTCTTCCTCCTTATCGGGAGTACAAAGGACAAGCACCCTGGTTTGTTTCCCTGTGCCATGAGGTAATGTTACAATACCTCTCACCATCTGGTTTGCTTTCCTGGGGTCAACACCTAATCTTACATCGATATCTATAGACGAATCGAATTTGGTCATAGTTATGTCCTTAACCAGGGAAGCTGCCTCGGTGAGTCTGTAAAACCTACCTTCTTCGATTTTCCCTAAAGCTAACTTCCTATTTTTTGCTAGTCTGGTCATTGTGAGTTTTAGTTAAATGTTTGAAGGGAATTCTCCACGAATGGTAATTCCCATGCTTCTTGCGGTCCCAGCAACCATTGTCATGGCAGATTCCAATGTAAAAGCATTCAGATCAGTCATTTTGCTTTCAGCAATTTGTTTAACCTGATCCCAGGAAATGGAAGCAATCTTAATACGATTTGGTTCCTGGGAGCCCTTTTTTATTTTAGCCATTTCCAGTAATTGCACAGCAACCGGAGGAGTCTTAACAACAAAATCAAACGACTTATCGATATAAACCGTTATAATAACAGGTAGTAATTTACCTGCCATCTCCTGTGTCCTGGAATTGAATTGTTTACAAAATTCCATGATATTCACTCCTTTTGAGCCCAAAGCAGGACCAACAGGAGGGGATGGATTTGCCGCCCCACCACGAATTTGTAATTTGATCATTCCATCTACTTCTTTAGCCATGTTCTAATTTTGTTTAATTCAGATTACCGGTTTTCATCGTTTTAATTGTACAGGAAGCATTATTATGGATATACATTATTAAAATGATGAATATTTGAAAAGGCATCAGCCTTCTTTTTCAACTTGCATAAAACTTAATTCAAGAGGTGTTTTTCTTCCAAAAATTTTAACCATTACCTTCAGTTTTTTCTTCTCATCGTTAACTTCTTCAATAACACCTGTAAAACTATTAAATGGGCCATCAATCACTTTAACTGATTCTCCAACAAAGAAGGGAACATTTAATTCCTCATCTCCAGCAGCCAATTCATCGACCTTACCTAATATCCTGTTAACTTCACTGGTTCTCAGAGGTGTAGGATTTTCATCTCCTTTTACACCAAGAAATCCGATGACATTGGTGATGTTTTTAAGGATATGAGGTATTTCACCAACTAAGACAGCTTCAACCATCACATAGCCTGGGAAAAAATTTCTTTCCTTACTGATTTTTTTTCCATTTCTGATCTGGTATACTTTTTCAGTTGGGATCAAGACCTGCGATATATAATCCTGAAGATTCAACCTCGAAATTTCACTTTCAATAAGTTCTTTAACCTTCTTTTCTTTCCCACCTATGGCCCTGAGCACATACCATTTTTTTTCTATATCACTCATTTCTCCTCCTTAAAAGAAAGATTTATAAAGTAACTGAAGTATTCTTTGAAAGCTAAAATCCATCACGAAAATGATCAATGCGATGATAATTGTTGCAATCATTACAATTATTGCGCTGTTCTGCAATTCTTTCCAGCTTGGCCAAGTAACTTTATGGATTAGCTCCTTAAAAGCTTCTTCAAAATAGTTCCTGATTTTTCTCATACTTTTTAGATTAGCACGGGAGGAGCGACTCGAACGCCCGACACCTGGTTTTGGAGACCAGTGCTCTACCAACTGAGCTACACCCGTGTATACTACCTGGATTCAGAAGATTATGCCCTAAAGACAAAGCTTAAGGACATATAGGGTCCTTACTCAAGAATTTCAATAACCTGTCCTGCTCCAACAGTTCTACCACCTTCGCGAATGGCAAACCTTAATCCCTGGTTGATAGCAACAGGATAGATCAATTCAACAGTAATAGTTACATTATCCCCTGGCATAACCATTTCAGTTCCAGCAGGTAGCTGAATCTCACCAGTTACGTCAAGTGTTCTAAGGTAGAACTGTGGACGGTAATTATTATGGAATGGTGTATGTCTACCTCCTTCTTCTTTCTTCAGAATATACACCTCAGCTTTAAATTTAGTATGGGGAGTAATTGTACCCGGAGCTGCAATAACCTGTCCTCTTTTAATATCTTTTTTATCTATACCTCTAAGCAAAAGTCCAACATTATCACCAGCTTCACCACGATCAAGGATCTTACGAAACATCTCAACACCTGTTACAACTGATTTATTGGTACTTCCTAAACCGATGATTTGAACCTCATTGCCAGTATTAATAACACCTGTTTCAATCCTTCCAGTAGCAACAGTACCTCTACCAGTAATAGAAAACACATCTTCAACTGGCATAAGGAAAGGTTTCTGGTTTTCACGAGGAGGGATAGGAATATATGAATCAACTGCATCCATAAGCTCCATCACTTTTTCTTCCCATTTTGCTTCCCCATTCAGTGCACCTAATGCTGATCCACTAATAACAGGAGCATTTGCCCCGTCAAATTTGTAAAAATCAAGAAGTTCACGAACTTCCATTTCGACAAGTTCGAGGAGTTCAGGATCATCAACCAGATCAACCTTATTTAGGAATACAACAATTTTAGGAACGTTTACTTGACGAGCAAGCAGAATATGTTCACGAGTCTGGGGCATTGGACCGTCAGTAGCCGCTACAACAATAATAGCGCCATCCATCTGTGCTGCACCAGTTACCATATTTTTAACATAGTCAGCATGTCCAGGGCAATCCACGTGAGCATAATGACGCGTGGCAGTTTGATATTCTATATGAGCAGTATTAATGGTAATACCTCTTTCTTTTTCTTCAGGAGCGTTATCAATTGAATCAAAACTTCTTATTACTGATAAACCTTTTTTTGCAAGAACTTGGGTAATAGCAGCTGTTAAAGTAGTTTTACCATGGTCAACGTGACCAATTGTACCAACATTTACGTGAGGTTTGGACCTATCAAATTTTTCTTTAGCCATAACTCAATTATTAATTTAATTTAACTTTATTATACAATTATTTAATTTTCAAACATTTATTTCTATTCTGAGCCGATGAGGGGAATTGAACCCCTGACCTCTTCCTTACCAAGGAAACGCTCTACCCCTGAGCTACATCGGCCAAATAGTGCCGGAATCCGTTTCGTTTTCTGAGATGATTACTCTCTAAAACCCAAGTATGATCCAGTACGTATTTTGTCAATGCACATTATGCTTTCAGGATCAGTCGCTTACAATGATTATTCTATTCTGCAACAAGAAACTCATCCATCAAACAACTTAACCTGAACATCGAGGATTCAATTTGGTTCTGGAAGATCATAGAAACCATCTACACATCCTGCTTTTTCAGTACATACTATGAACGGGTAGCGAAACCAAAATTCTGATGTTCAATATACTACAAGAAAAAAAGACAAAAGAATCATCGGGACTTTCTTTGCCTAAACTCAACCCTATTCATTAATTGAGCGGGAAACGAGACTCGAACCCGCGACCCCAACCTTGGAAGGGTTGTGCTCTACCAACTGAGCTATTCCCGCAGTATGTTAAATACTCACCCATATTTCTACCCCAAAGAATTCAAAGAACAGTCTCAGAAAACTAAGCAGTAATCCTTGATCTCACTTCGTGGGGAGAGAAGGATTCGAACCTCCGAAGGCGTACACCAGCAGATTTACAGTCTGCCCCAGTTGG
>CAZKMG010000263.1:0-5686 GCA_964553465.1 uncultured Bacteroidaceae bacterium | reverse complement strand
TTTCAAAATAGCAAAGAACGTTTGAATATTTTTATAATGTTTTGAACACTCTTAAATTATAATCCGAAATTCTTTCATATATAGTATTTTGTCAAAATAGATACCGCAGAAAATATTGATATCGGAAATTAGTTTCAGTGAAGTATGTAAAGAACTTTAATCATAAATCAAATCATGCGTTTATTCTTATCCGACCTGGGTTATCTTCATTGATAGTACCAATTATATCGGCTAAATGGTTTCCTGCAGATCTAAGTTCTTGTAAAAAGTCTTTAGTATCTTCGGGAGAAATGGCGATAAGCAGTCCTCCTGATGTTTGCGCATCAGAAAGAAGGATACGTGAACTTTCGCTTACTTTTTCGGAATAAATTACAACAGATTCAACAAACTTCAGATTATTCCTTGTCCCACCCGAAATAAATCCTTGTGCTGCAAAATCATATGCACCTTGGAGAACAGGGACTTTGGAAATATTAATCTCAGCACCTTTCCCTGAAGATTCAATCATTTCTTTCAAATGACCTGTTAAACCAAAGCCTGTGATATCAGTGCATGCACTGATATTATATTTCAGCATGATTTCCGAGGCTCTCCTGTTGAGAAGTCTCATATTGTTGAATAAAACTTTCTCCATCGCTATATCCAGCATGCCACGTTTAAGTGCAGTGCTCAATATCCCGGTACCAATAGGCTTCGTTAATATCAAATGATGCCCTGCTCGTGCAGTTGAATTTCTGACTATCTTATCAGGATGGACGAGTCCACTGACAACCAACCCAAATTTTGGCTCGTTATCTTCGATAGTATGACCACCAAGTATAAAGATTCCTGCTTCATCAGTTACGGATTTGGCCCCGTCAAGAATTTCATGCAAGACTTCAAGTGGTAGACGTTTTGTCGGAAATGCAACAATATTTAAGGCAAAGATCGGAGTTGCCCCCATGGCATAGATATCACTGAGTGCATTAGATGCTGCAATAGCTCCAAACTCAAATGGATCATCAACAACTGGTGTAAAAAAATCAACAGTCTGCACAATTGCCTGATTTTCATTTAGCCGGTAAACAGCAGCATCATCACATGTATCAGAACCAACCAGGATATTTGGATGCATACTCCGTGGAAAGTCTTTTAAAATATTTTCCAATTCTAATGGACTGATTTTACAGGCGCAACCCAGGCCATGTGTATACTGAGTCAACCTGATGACAGATTGTTCAGCCTGAATTTTATTGTACGATTCAGTAGGCCTTGTCATCTTATGAGCAGATTCTATGATATATCTAGCTGCTTTTCGAATCTGTTCCACTGTAGTGTATTTCCCAGTTGAAAAGCGGATTGTCCCGGCAATGAGTTCATCGGAAATTCCCATAGCACGAATAACCAATGATTTTTCTTTGTCATCGGAATGGCATGCGGCACCTGCAGATGCAGCAACATTAGATGCACTAGAAAGAAGTGTGGTTGAATCAAGTCCGGGAAAAGAAATATTTAATGTGTTTGGCAACATATGTTCTTGGTCACCATTCCAGGTAGTTTCCGGAATCGCTTTTTTCAATTCAGAATAAAGTAAGTCCCGACATTCTTTCATTATACGAACATTTTTATCCAAATCTCTTAAGGTAATTTCTGCTGCTTTACCGATCCCTGCAATTTCAAGTACATTCTCAGTACCAGGACGAAGGTTATGTTCATGGTTTGCCCCATGCATAATTTTAATAAGCTCAATCCCTTCTCTAATATATAAAACGCCGATTCCCTTTGGAGCATAGAATTTATGACCCGCAAGAGAAAGAAGATCAATCCCCAGGTTGTTGACATCAACAACTAATTTTCCAACCGACTGAGCTGCATCAGAATGAAAGGGAATACCGAATTCTTTGCATATTCCCGAAATTTCTGTAATGGGCTGAATAACACCTGTTTCATTGTTAGCATGCATGATGGATATCAGAATTGTTTCTGGTATGATTGCTGCTCGGATCATTTCAGGATCGACTCTTCCCTTATTGTTTACTCCAACATAGCTAACCTTAAAACCATTTTTTTCAAGATGCTTGCATACTTCTAGAACTGACGGATGTTCTATACTGGAAGTAATAATATGATTCCCGATTTTTTGCCTGGCATAAGCAATTCCCTGAATAGCAAAATTATTGGATTCAGTTCCTCCACTGGTAAAAATTAATTCTGAAGGGGAGCAAGAGATAAGTCTTGAAACCTGTTTTCGGGCTGATTCAATTAATTTTTTTGTTTGGATTCCAAACTGATGTACACTTGAAGGATTACCGAAATTTCCTTTTAAAAAAGGGATCATATAATCAGCAACTTCTTTATCTATAGGTGTAGAGGCATTGTAATCAAGGTATATACTTTCCATTTCATTAAAAAAATTAACATCTTAATTTAGAAACCACTTATTCTATCTGTCACAATTGTCTCATATTATGGTTTATGAAATTCGCTCCAATCAATAATAAAATATAATTTGCTATTTTCATTTTATAATTTCTTTTTTAACATTCTCATAGTATTATTCTTGTAATATCTGCAAAATTGATTAATTCCGCAACTTTCACATAAAGGATTTCTGGTTTTACAGGTATATCTGCCGTGCAAAATTAACCAATGGTGAGCTTTAGAAATGGAATCAATGGGAATATATTTCATAAGCTGCTTTTCTGTTTCTAAAGTGGTTTTAGCATTCGTAGAGAGGCCAATACGTGACGCAACCCGAAAAACGTGAGTATCGACTGCCAGAACGGGTTTGTGAAATATAACAGAGGCAATGACATGGGCTGTTTTTCTACCAACTCCAGGTAGTTTTTGAAGATCATTTATATCATCTGGGACTATACCGCCAAATTCTTTTTTCAGTGTTTTTGCCATACCTGATAAATTTTTAGCTTTATTATTAGGGTAAGAGCAGGATTTAATATATTCATATACATCCTCTATCGCCGCTGATGCTAGAGTTTCAACATCTGGAAATTTTTTAAAAAAGGAAGATGTAATAATATTTACCCTTTTATCAGTGCATTGTGCCGATAAAATCACTGCTACTAAAAGTTGATAGGGATCATGATATTGCAATTCCGTCTCCGCTACTGGCATTTGTGAATTGAACCAGGATAAAACATTGTTGAAGAGTTCCTTCTTTTTCATATTTTGAAAAAATTGTGTTTCTCGAAATAATACGTATGAAATTCGTGGTTCAAATAATTAAACATAATATGTAATTTAAGTCAGGAAGACAAAATAAATCAATATTTTAAACTATAACTTTTTTCTCATTATCTCTTGCTTATATTAACCAAAATTGTTTACTTTGCATAAAATTAAAAGTAATGAATTCCTGCAATTATCAATATTTTTATTATTTCCGTAGTTAATTTTTTCGGGATATAATGTACTCAATTTTACATCCCGGCAAAATCGGGATTTTTTATTTTAAAATACTTGTAATGAATAATATAGCCCGCCTGAATTTTTTCTTTTATTACTTTTATTTTACCAGAAAATAAAAGCCGGGCAAACTATGTAGTTTTTTAATGAAACAATATACAGTAAAGGTCCCGGTACATTCGGGACCTTTTTTATAAATTTTTGTTATTATGAAACGAGCATGTTCGTTAAACACAAATATGGATGAAAATCTTACATGCGAGTTCCATCCGACCATTAATAATATAATTTACGGATGAAAACAAAAAATGATCTTAAACTTATCAGGATAGCCATTCAGGGAGGATTTGGTGCATTTCATGAAATTGCCGCAACTCATTATTTTAATGATTGTGAAATCGAGGTCATGCCAAATAATACTTTTAAAGATCTAATGAAATCCCTCCGGAAAAGGCAAGCTGACTATGGGATAATGGCCATTGAAAACTCCTTGGCAGGTAGCATTTTACCAAATTACAACCTGATAAAAGATTCATCCATGCATATTGTAGGAGAAATTTATCTTCGCATAAGACAGAATCTTGTTGCATTGAAAGGCCAGAAAATTAATGACTTAACTGAAGTTTTTTCGCATCCAATGGCTATACTTCAGTGCCAGATATTTTTTGACAGATATCCGGAAATTAAACTGATTGATAGTATCGACACGGCGTTAAGTGCGAAAATGATCCGGGAAGAAAATCTTATAGGTAAGGGTGCCATAGCAAGTAACCTTGCAGCAAAAAAGTTTGGGTTAGAAATTCTTGCTTCAGGCATAGAAACAAATAAAATGAATTATACCCGATTTTTAATTCTTAAGGAGGACAATGGATATCTTGTAGATACAGCGAGAATAAATAAAGCTTCAATCCATTTTGCCCTGGCACATAGAATTGGTTCCTTATCAAAGATATTATCTATTTTGTCCTATTATGATATTAATCTTTCTAAAATTCAATCCTTACCAATTATGGGTAGAGATTGGGAATATCAATTCTATGTGGATGTAATATTCGATAATTATGAATGGTACAAAAAATCTATTGAGGCAATTCGCCCATTTACAAGTGAATTAGGTATTCTTGGCGAATATGAGAAGGGAAAATCTATATTATAACTAAAAATCTTTACAAATGGGAATAACGCTGAATTTGGATTCATTTCACCTCTGTGGGGAATGTATTTCCAGGCCGGTGATCATTGCAGGTCCTTGTAGTGCTGAAACTGAGGAACAAGTTATTTCTACTGCCAAAGAACTTTCAGCAAACGGAATAAGAATTTTTCGTGCTGGTATCTGGAAACCCAGAACTAGGCCAAATGCGTTTGAGGGAGTTGGTAGCCAAGGTCTTGTATGGCTGAAACGTGTTAAAGTTGAGACAGGAATGTTTACTGCAACCGAAGTTGCCAATGTTAAACATGTTTATGAAGCTTTAAAGCATGGAGTTGACATCTTATGGGTTGGTGCCCGAACAACTGCAAATCCCTTTGCAGTTCAGGATATTGCAGATGCTCTGAAAGGAGTTGATATCCCAGTATTAGTTAAAAATCCTGTTAATCCTGATATTGAACTTTGGATTGGAGCACTTGAACGTCTCAATAATTCTGGAATAAAAAAACTGGTAGCAGTTCACCGGGGTTTTTCTAACTATGACAAAACTCTCTATCGTAATGATCCTCAATGGCAGATCCCTATTGAGATGAAAAGAAGAATCCCTGGTTTAATGATGATTACTGATCCAAGCCATATTTGTGGCGCCCGTAATCTTTTATATGATATCTCACAAAAAGCCATGGACCTTAATTTTGATGGAATAATTATTGAATCTCATATTAATCCTGATAAAGCATTAAGTGACGCAAAACAACAAATTACTCCAACTGAACTAAAAAGTTTGATTTCAAGGTTAATTTTCAGGCACGAGGATATAAACCAGGAACTAATGCTGACTCTAGCTGATCTCAGAGAACAAATCGATAGATTAGATGATAAATTGTTACAGATTTTTGAAAAAAGGATGAAAGTTGTGGAAGAAATAGGGAAACATAAAAAGGTAAATAATATTACTATCTTACAATCTCAACGATGGGATGATATCCTTAAAAACCGTATCCTTCATGGTGCTCGAAAAGGATTAAGTGAAGAATTTATCCTAAAGGTTTTTCAGGCTATTCATCAGGAGTCAATAAATAAGCAAACGATCGTAATGAACCCCGACCTTATTGTAAAAAAATGATACAAATC
>CAZKMG010000262.1:2500-5691 GCA_964553465.1 uncultured Bacteroidaceae bacterium | reverse complement strand
GGGAAGAACGAAACAAAGCAGCAAGGACAATCATCAGTATTATGGGAAATCTTAATCCCCACCTTCGTGATATTGCAGATTTCAAACATAAATTATGGGACCATCTTGCACTGATCTCCAATTTTCAACTGGATATTGACTCCCCCTATGAAACGATTACTCAAGAGGCACTTTCTACTAAACCAAATCATTTAAGTTTGAGTCAAGACAGTATTCGTTATAAACATTATGGTAAATACATGGAATGGATGATCAAGAAAGCTACTGATATGGAGGAAGGTGAGGAAAAGGAATCATTGATCAGACTATTAGCAAATCACATGAAGAAATCCTATTTAACTTGGAACCGTGAAGTTGTGAATGATGAACATATTTTTCTCGATCTTAAGGAGCTTTCCGGAGGTCGAATCAATATTCAGGTAGAAGAACTTAAATTATCTGAGACCAGGGATATTCTTAATAAAAACCGAAAAAAATCACGCCCTGCCCAATCCAAGAAAAAGCAATCCTAATGTATGAGTAGCTTCCGTATAGCTGGTGGCCAAAGGTTGAGAGGAAACATTACTCCGCAAGGAGCAAAAAATGAAGCCCTTCAGGTCTTATGTGCCGTCCTGCTTACTCCCGAAACTGTTATTTTGGAAAATGTTCCGGATATTTTGGATGTACGTAAATTGATAGAATTGCTTGGAGATATGGGTGTTAAGGTTGAAAAACATTCTTCTCATAAATACTCTTTTACAGCGAGTGAAATTAATATTGATTATTTGTCTTCCCCAATTTTTCTTGAAAACAGCGCAGCTCTCAGAGGATCAGTAATGATTGTTGGGCCTTTGCTTGGAAGGTTTGGTAAAGCTTTCATCCCAAAACCCGGTGGAGATAAAATTGGCCGTCGACGACTGGACACCCATTTTACTGGATTCCAAAATCTCGGTGCCCAATTCAGCTTTGATGACAAAAAGCACTTCTATTCAGTTTCAGCATCCCGGCTTACTGGTGCATACATGCTCCTAGAGGAAGCATCAGTGACCGGAACAGCCAATATTATAATGGCAGCAGTACTGGCTGAAGGTACTACAACCGTTTATAATGCAGCTTGTGAACCATATATTCAGCAACTTTGCCTGATGCTTATCCGCATGGGTGCAATAATTACCGGGATCGGTTCTAATCTTTTAACTATAACAGGTGTTAAATCATTAAAAGGGACCTCCCACAAAATATTACCTGATATGATTGAAATTGGCAGCTTTATCGGAATGGCTGCAATGACACAATCTGAAATTACAATAAAAGATGTGTATTTCCCCATGCTGGGTATTATTCCTGAATCATTCAGAAGGCTTGGAATAAATATAGAAAAAAAGAATGATGATATTTTAGTGCCAGCACAGGGACACTATGAAATTGAAACTTTTATTGATGGAGCAATTATGACTATCGCAGATGCTCCATGGCCTGGCCTTACGCCTGATCTTTTAAGTGTAATGTTAGTAGTCGCAACCCAATCTAAAGGAAGTGTGTTGATTCATCAGAAGATGTTTGAGAGCCGTTTGTTCTTTGTAGATAAACTGATAGATATGGGAGCACAGATTATTCTCTGTGACCCTCACAGAGCCACGGTTATTGGGCTTGATCATAAATACAGGTTAAGATCTACCATTATGTCCTCCCCTGATATCCGCGCTGGTGTAGCTTTACTTATCGCTGCTATGTCTGCTGAAGGTATTAGCATTATAAATAATATCGAACAAATAGACCGCGGATATGAAAATATCGATTCCAGATTAAATGCTCTCGGTGCTTCAATTGAACGAATTTAATTTTTTTATTTATATTTGCATAAATTTATATATGTATATACTAATATTCTAAATGATATGAAAGTCAATGTTTTGTTATTATTGAGTCTTGCGATATTACTGGGCTTTTCTACTTGTTCATCCGTAACTAATAAGGTTGCGGATAAACAAAATTCCACTGAAGTATCGGCATCATCGGTTGTAGATATTCCTGTGGGATTATCCGTTGGTTATCGTGCACCTGAATTGGAATTCCCTTCACCGGATGGGAAGAAATTATCGCTTTCCAGTTTAAGAGGGAAAATTGTACTTATTGATTTCTGGGCCTCATGGTGTCCCCCTTGCAGAATTGAAAACCCAAATCTTGTTAATGTATTTAATAGTTATAAAGATAAAAAATTCAACAATGGTGATGGATTCACAATCTATAGTGTTTCCCTTGACCAGGATAGGTCAAAGTGGATTGATGCCATTAAATCAGATAATCTCTCATGGAAAAATCATGTAAGCGACCTGAAAGGCTGGCAAGCTGTGCCTGCAGCGATGTATCAGATAAGGGCAATCCCTAGCAGCTTTCTGATCGATGGTGAAGGAATCATAATTGCCACCAATTTACGTGGAGAAACTCTCATCACTAAACTAAATGAATTGTTGATATAATTGCAGAATTTGACAAGTCTAGAGTATTCAAATTCCATACTATTTAAAAATTGACAACATACCTTCCTAAGAAGGAAAAAGAGTGAATCCTGATTATATCAAACTGTCTATTTTCAGTTTAAATAATTATAATAACTTCTATTCTTACAGATAGGTAGATTATTTCATGACCCCATCATTTTCTTTTAGGGATCAATGTATATCCTGACTGAATTTTTACATTTGTTTATCAGGAAAACCTGTCATTTTGTCTTTCCCCTAAGTTTGGCAGGTATTTTGATAAATTGAAGAAGTCTAATTTTAATAATTTTAGTTAAAATGATAAAAAAAGATAGGATAGAAAATAAAAAAGAACATTCAAATAAATTACAAACATCTTCAGACCAGAAAAAGAAACATACCGATTCAGGTAAAACCCCTGCCAAAAAAAAGGAGTTTGAATTAGCTGAATTATCAAATAAACTAACAGAAGCAGAAGAAAAATTGAATGAATCCCAAAATAAATATTTGAGATTATCAGCAGAATTTGATAATTACAGGAAACGAACCCTTAAAGAGAGGGCTGATTTACTCAAAACTGCCAGTGAAGAGAGTATAACCAGAATTTTACCTGTTATGGATGACTTTGAGCGAGCCTTGGAATCGATGACAACATCTAAGGATATTGAAGCTATAAAAGAAGGTGTTAATCTTATCTATAATAAATTAAAGGATGCCTTGAATCAGCAGGGT
>CAZKMG010000262.1:1252-2490 GCA_964553465.1 uncultured Bacteroidaceae bacterium | reverse complement strand
ATATTTGTCAATGTCACCGGAAACACCTTGCTGAAGCAATAACCAAAATACCGGCTCCTGATGAAAGTTTTAAAGGAAAAGTACTTGAAGTAATTCTAAAAGGGTATTATTTAAATGATAAGTTAATTCGTTATGCAAAAGTTATTGTAGGGGAATAAACAAAGTATTTTTACATGGCAAAAAGAGATTATTACGAAGTTCTTGAGATTCCAAGATCTGCTACTCAGGATGAAATCAAAAAAGCATACCGTAAGAACGCACTCAAATATCATCCTGACAAAAATCCAAATGACAAGGAATCTGAAGGAAAATTCAAGGAAGCTGCTGAAGCATATAGTATATTATCAGATCCTCAGAAAAAACAAAAATATGACCAATTTGGGCATTCTGCATTTACTGGAGGCGGGTCAAATGGATTTTCGGGCGGAGGAATGACCATTGAAGACATTTTTGAGAACTTTGGTGATATTTTTGGAGGCTTTGGAAGCTTTGGAGGCTTTGGAGGTTTCGGCAGCAGTCGGCAGCGGGGTACTCAAACCAACAAGGGTTCAAACCTGCGAGTTAAAGTAAAACTTAATCTCCAAGAAATATCCAAAGGTGTCGACAAGAAAATAAAAGTTAATAAATACATCACATGTAAAGAGTGTAAAGGAACTGGTGCGAAAGATGGCAGTTCTTATAATACTTGTTCAACATGCAATGGACATGGTCAGGTTACAAGGGTAACAAACACTTTCCTTGGAGCAATGCAAACAACTTCTACATGTCCTTCTTGTAATGGCGAAGGCCGTATCATCTCCCATAAATGTACGGTATGCTATGGCGAAGGGATTATCTCTGCTGAAGAAACCATCAGTTTTTCAATTCCCGCCGGGATTGCTGAAGGAATGCAACTAAAAGTATCGGGAAAGGGAAATGCTTCCCGACGGGGTGGTATTAATGGTGACTTGCTTGTATTAATCACTGAAGAAAAACATCCTGATCTTATTCGAGACGGGAATGATCTATTGTACCAATTGTATCTAAGTGTTCCTGAGGCAATTACAGGAACAAATATACAAATACCAACAGTTGACAGTCAGGTAAAAATAAAAATAGACCCTGGAACCCAGCCGGGTAAAATATTACGCCTCAGAGGAAAAGGGTTACCCGATGTCAATGGATATGGGAAAGGTGACCTATTGGTTGCAATCAATGTCTGGATTCCAACACAGCTTTCCAAGGAGGAACTGAAAGTT
>CAZKMG010000262.1:0-1242 GCA_964553465.1 uncultured Bacteroidaceae bacterium | reverse complement strand
AACAGTTTGTTTTGTCATGCAAGGAAATAACCTGACAGAGAAACAATATTGGGATGATTACTGGAACAGGCTTCAATTACCTGCAGAAATTAGCTGGTCAGACAAAAATTTATTATTAAAAGAAGAACTGAAAGTTTTTGAAAAACTTAAAGAATCTTCAACTTTTGTTCCTAAACCGGATAAAAATGATAAAAATTTCTTTGACCGGATGAAAAATTTCTTCGAATAAAAATACTTTTACTATATGGATTTATTAAATGTCAAAGATATTACAAAAGATTTTTCTAATCACCGTGCTCTTGATAAAGTAAGCATAAATGTTCCTTTAAACAGTATCTTTGGCCTTCTTGGCCCAAATGGGGCAGGAAAAACTACCTTGATCAGAATTATTAACCAGATTACAGCTCCTGACGAGGGAGAACTTTTATTTAATGGCAGAAAGATGATCATGGATGATATCTATATGATCGGATATCTACCTGAGGAAAGAGGTCTTTATAAAAAGATGAAGGTTGGAGAACAATCTCTTTATCTTGCACAGTTAAAAGGCTTATCAAAATCTGAGGCCATGAAACGCTTAAAATACTGGTTTGAAAAGTTCGAGATTATCGAATGGTGGAATAAAAAAGTTGAAGAATTATCTAAGGGTATGCAACAAAAAGTTCAATTTGTTACAACTATCCTGCATGAACCAAAACTTCTTATTTTCGATGAACCTTTCAGCGGATTTGACCCTATTAATGCCAATATGCTAAAACATGAAATTCTTGATCTTAAAAAGAAAGGTGCAACAATTATTTTTTCCACTCATAATATGAGTTCAGTAGAAGAATTATGTGATAATATTTCCTTGATTAATAAATCCAAAGTAATTCTTGAAGGTAATCTCAATCAAATTAGAAAGAATTATAAAACGAATGTATATGAACTAATCTATATCGGTGAACCTGATCATTTAAAAAACAGCCTCAGCAAGGATTATGAAATTATTGAGCAACGAATAAATCATGAATTTCATCTCGCACTTATAAAGTCTCATAATCTTTCCGGAAATAATAAGCTGCTTTCTGAACTGATAAATCTTGTTGATATTCAATCTTTTACTGAGAAAACACCCTCCATGAATGATGTATTTATTCGTATCGTGGAAGAAACGAACAAAATGCAAGCTTAGATAACCATATCAGACCATGAAGAAAATATTTCTTATCATTCGTAGGGAGTACATAACAAGAGTTCGGA
>CAZKMG010000261.1:0-5730 GCA_964553465.1 uncultured Bacteroidaceae bacterium | reverse complement strand
CATGAGCCAGAATAATTGCATTTCTTTCCTTTTTAAGTTTTTTAATAGATTCTGTAAGTTTTCTGCCGGTTGCCATTTCTGTTGTTTTGCTTTAATAGTTTCTGAACTTACCTGCCAGTTGCTTAAGAATATCTTTCATCGAATAATACTGTACCGATCCGGACAATATTAGCGCCTTCTTCAATGGCAATTTTGTAACTATTGCTCATCCCCATTGAAAGAAAGTGTATTTCAACACAGGGTATTTTCCCGTTACGTTTGTTTTGATTGTGCTTAAATAATAATTGCTCATTACTTGCCTGGAATGTTTTACTCCCCATGAATACGTATTTTCTTCTCCAGTAATTTTTCTTTACTTTCTATATGATCCGGATCATGCACTATTGCCTCTACGGGGCAGACTTCAACACATTGGGGTTTATCGTGAAAACCCACACATTCGGTGCATAAATCAGTATCAATTTTATAAAACAGATTTCCTTATGAAATAGCATTATTTGGACACTCGGCCTCACAAAGACCACAGGAAATACATGAATCATTTATCATTAAAGCCATAATTCACCTCCTTTTTATATTTTATGACTATCGACAATCATGAATAAGAAATAGTAAATCGCTTGAAAATCAATGGGCTATTATGCATGATTCCTGATACTCATATTATATTTTATTAAAATAATGTAACTGTCAATTCTATTATTCAGATTCATGCGGATCCCAGATAACAAGTAAAAGGGCTCCATGTTTCGATTCGAAGGGACCATGATTTTCGTGGGCCCTAAAACTCTGATATGTACCTTCATGGTATATTTTACCTTCGCTTATGTATTCACCTTTAAGTATTACATGCTGCTCGGCAGTAATATGAGCATGTAATTTCATGTAAAACCCTTTCGGTAATTTAAGTAAAACGGTTTTTATCCCTTTTTCCTCGCGCAAAATTCTTTTTCTTGTCCCGGCCGGATACTCCCGGGCATCCTGCCAGCCAGAATCATCGAATAAATTAATAGTGGTTTCCATTTTAATTTCCTCCTTTAGTTACTGATAATTAATTGTTTAAATCATCGTTGTTAAAACGCAATAAGTTTTCGGCAATACTGAATGGCAACCCCACAATTATTTCATCTGCCCCTATTCCCCCGGATTTCCTTGATTCAGAACATCCAAATGAAATAGTTGCTTTTTGATTAAGATAACAATTTGCAAAGACATTTCCGCAAACGGATAAAAAAGTATAAGACGGTATAGAGGGCATTAATGACATTTTTGCCAGTCGGTGCATTAACCCTGTTATTTTGGAAGGCTGGATATACATAATATATAAATCGGGTTGTAAATCATTTTCCAGACATTTTGTCAAACCGAGATTTATGTGGCTGATGCCATTCATGACAGGTATTCCTTGCAAAGCAGTCTGGATAAATTTTACAGGCAGGTTATTTTCCCCGGAAATGGTTTTTGCAAGCAGAGTATCATTGCTGTCAAATCCGATACTGCGTCTGGCCCCCGGACAGCCCAGATTGTCAACATTAAGCCTTATTGGAACTTTAAAAGACTGGTTCACCGCTTCACAAAATTTCATCTGTTTGGTAGGGATATTAATAAATTCTGTTAATGCACCATTTACATTGACGGCGGTACATTTTGGCCCGAACATCTGTATTAATTTATCTTTGTTAATGTTTATCATGATGGAATTTTATTAAAAATAAAATTCAAACCTGCTATCTGATTTCATCGTTGAAAGCTTGTGTTTTGATTTAGTGAGCCAGCCGATTTTAACATCTGTTGCAGCATCAAAATCAGGGACATAAGGTTTAATGTCCAGCAAGGCGGTATTATTAATAATGTCAACATTCTCAATGTGTAAGATATTATTTTCGAGTTTAACAAGTTTCACAACTGACAAGCCTATTTGGTTTGGCCTTTTGGGCGCACGAGTGGCAAATACACCGCGCAGTTGTCATCTAAAAATGGCTTGACTATTAACTGATAGCCTTTTGACAAGTGAAAATGATAAATAAGAATGGGATGTGAAAATCCTTCAATATCTTTCAATCCCGCAGCATAATCAGTGCATATTTCAACCGTTCCCTTTATCCCCTGAGCAGAGGCAGGTTGTATAGGCATATCGTTGGCGTTATCATACTGTGAATGAATAACTCCGATTGGCTTGTACATAAATTCATCCATTTTTGATTGCTTTAATTACCACGAAACTTTCTTCTCTGTCTACCTTTTCAGGTTTTTGCACTTTGGTTCATTAAATTTACGCAAAGTGGAAAATTGTAACACATCTTCATAAAAATTTTCAATCTCTTTCAATCCTTTTATAGGAATAATCACATGCTGTAACATTTCTTCCTTTTTATTAAAGGATACTGTAAATTTAAATGAACAAATGTTCATATAAAAATTATTTAGATTAAATTTGAATAAAAATTATTTATGACAATTTCAGTACTTACAGATAATCATCCTGGCAGTCATACGCCAGCGGAACATGGTCTGTCGTATCTTATTGAATACGACGGTAAAAGGTTACTTTTCGATACAGGGCAAAGCGATATGTTTTTGAGAATTGCAGTGGCAATGAATATAAGTATGAAAAATATTGATATGGTAATTCTGAGTCATGGTCACTTTGACCACGGGGATGGATTGTGGAACCTCCCCGGGGGCAGATTGCTTTGTCACCCGGGTTGCTTTGTGAAACGATACAGAAAAGTGGACAATTCTTATATTGGGTTGAAAGATTCAAAAGACGAATTTGCCCGGAAATTCGAACTTGTTACTGCTGCCAAACCTTATAAGATCAGTGAAAAAATAATTTTTCTTGGTGCAATTCCGAGGCTAACCGAGTTTGAATCACGCACGACCTCTTTTATTTATGAAGACGGAATGCCAGATTATGTACTGGATGACAGTGCAATAACTTTAATATTGCCTGAAGGTTTATTTGTTGTTACCGGTTGCGGACATTCAGGAATTGTTAATACACTTGAATATGCGAAGAAAGTTACAGGCATTAACCGACTTTATGGAATAATGGGAGGGTTTCATCTGAAGGAGATTAATCATCAGACTAAGGAGACGATCAGATACTTGAAAGAGAATAAACTGAAACATGTTTTGCCTTCACATTGCACTGATCTTCCTGCTTTGTCGGCTTTTTATGAAAGTTTCGGAATGGCATTGGTTAAAACGGGTAAAATTTATAATTTTTAATCAGCCATTAATTTAATTGAACTGATAATTTCAATGATTAACCCAGATATAATTTTATAAAACGCAAAAATCATGATGATTGAAATACTTAAATCAAAAATACACCGAGCGAAAGTTACCGGCGCCGACTTAAACTACATTGGTAGCATTACTATTGATGAAGAATGGATGCAAAAAGCCGGATTGGTGGAATTCGAAAAAGTGCATGTGCTGAATATCAATAACGGCGAAAGGTTTCAAACTTATGTAATTAAAGGGAATAAAGATACCAGGGAGATTATTCTGAACGGGGCTGCCGCAAGAAAAGTACAGATTGACGATTTGCTAATTATTTTATCGTATACATGGATTGACAGCAAAGATTATGAAGGATTCAGACCAATTATTCTTTTAGCTGATGAGTTATAATAAACAGCGGGATTTTACGGTGCATAAAATTATAAAATCATTAATACAATATGAACACATGATCTTTTATAATAGTATTTTGTAGCCAAAACAGATTTTAAAAACTGAAATACAATTATAACATGTGGGTCTAGACTAATAACATAAATGCAATGATAAAAAGAGGATTTACGGCTTGTCCATTATTTGATATTTCTATAAACTGACTGAAAACGGTACAACAAATAATAATTATGTTAAACAATTAATTATGCCACAAATGAATGGAACCGGGCCTGAAGGCAAAGGACCTGATACAGGCAGAGGGCTTGGTAAGTGCAAAAAAGTACCTCAGGAAGAATTATTGCAGAAACTTGGCAAAGGGATGGGTAAACGTCGAAAATCGGAAGGTGGAAAAGGAAGAGGAAAACTTTTAAAATATAATACTTAAACAATGATATCACTTAAAGAATTGCCCGATGGAAGGAAAGGAATAATCATGGCTATTAACGGAGGAGCTGGATTAATTAAAAAACTTGATGCGTTGGGTATACGGGCAGGAAAAGAAATTACCAAAGTCAACAGTCAATGGATGAAAGGACCAGTGATAATACGTTCAGGGAATACAGAAATAGCAATAGGATATGGAATGGCTCGTAAGATTATGGTGGAAGCAAAATAAACCGGGCTCCTGATGAAAATTTTGCTGACAGGAAATCCTAATGTAGGTAAGAGTGTTATTTTTAACCGCCTCACCGGTGTTGATGTGATTTCATCGAATTACCCGGGTACTTCCATTGATTTCACTAAGGGGTGTATGTTAATAGCCGGTGAACGGGTTGAAATAATTGATGTACCTGGTATTTATACTTTGAACCCCACATGCAAAGCCGAAGAGGTGGCAACTGAAATGTTTAAAGAAGGCGATATTATTATACAGGTAATAGATTCAACAAACCTTGAGCGTAACCTGAATCTGACGCTTCAACTATTTCAGATGAAAAAGCCGATGCTAATTGCCCTTAATCTTTTTGATGAAACAGAGCATATCGGTATTTCAATTGATGTAAAAAAACTTGAACAAATTATCGGCATCTCGTGCATCCCTACATGTGCATTAACCGGGGAAGGGATTAAGGAACTTGTTGAAAAAATTAAGGAAGCTCACACTTCGGATTTTGTTTTTAATAAAAAAGAGAGGTGGAACGAAATAGGTAAGATTATTGAACAGGTGCAGGTAATGAAACACAAGCACCATACTTTTTCCGAAAAGATGCGCGATGCTTCAGTAAAACCCGTAACGGGTATCCCGATTCTGGTATTGGTTTTACTGATGGTGTTTATGGCCATACGGTTCTTAGGGGAAAATTTGATATACTATGTATTTCAACCTTTATTTGAAAATGGCTGGTCGCCCCTGATGCTTAAACTTTCTGTGTTTTTGAGCGATCATGCAGCTTTGCATGATTTGCTTATTGGCAAGCTCGTGAACGGGGCCATAGACTACGGACAGTCATTCGGTCTTTTAACTACCGGATTATTTGTTCCGATTGGTGCTGTATTGCCTTATGTATTTGCATTTTATACAGTTCTTGCATTTTTGGAAGATTCAGGTTATCTGCCCCGTGTGGCGGTTATGGTAGATACTATTATGCATAAAATGGGACTCCATGGTCTTGCTATAATACCCATGCTCCTGGGATTTGGATGTAATGTTCCGGGAGCCATGGCAACGCGGATACTGGAAACAAGGAAAGAAAAATTCATTGCAGCAACATTAATGTCAATTGCAGTTCCCTGCATGGCATTACAAGCTATGTTATTCGGTCTGTTGGGTCCTTATGGCGTCAAAGGATTAGGTATAGTTTTTGGGACATTGATAGTGGTGTGGTTTATATTAGGCTTAATTCTCAGAAAAATAATACGGGGTACCTCACCAGAGATTTTTATTGAAATTCCACCATACAGAATACCTTATCTAAGTGGGGTAGCAAAAAAAGTCTGGATGAGGTTAAAGTGGTTCATCAAAGAAGCACTGCCTTTTGTGTTGCTGGGCGTTTTAATTGCCAATCTCCTTTATACCTTTGGTGTTATCCAGTTTATCGGAAAAAT
>CAZKMG010000260.1:3306-5737 GCA_964553465.1 uncultured Bacteroidaceae bacterium | reverse complement strand
CAGGATGAAACTCCACAATATTATTCTAATTAGGCCACTCTCGGTCAAAATATGACGTTATTAGGAAAAGAAATATGTGTTTCAACTGATTATGTCCATAACATAACAATAAATTCAAACCTGACAGTTGAGGACTGCTATATTGACGTTGATAATGTCATGATTGAAAATGATGCAAATGTTGTCTTTGATGGAGAATATTCTGTTCTAATCAATGGGTGTTTTGCAGCAGAATTGGGAACATCACTTGAAATTAAATAATGATATTATATTATACATTCTATTGAATTGCTCAACAGGATTGTTTAATTTTATCATGAAAATTAGTAATCATCAACAATGATTATTCATAAAATATTATTTAAATGGAGTTTCCTTTTAACAATTGTCATTCAAGCAAGCAGTTGTAAAGAGGAAGTAAACATACCTGAAGTATATACCACTACCACTAGTAAAATTACCAGTACTTCTGTTACTACAGGAGGTAATATCGTGAACGACGGGGGTAGCCCTATAACATCTAGGGGTGTTTGTTGGAGTACATCACAAGCTCCCTTCAAATCGAATAATAAAACAATTGATGGTACAGGAAAAGGAAGCTATTCAAGCAAAATATTCGGTTTAATACCCAATACCTTCTATTATGTTTGTGCATATGCCACGAATAAAGGTGGCACGGCATATGGTGATGTAGTAAATTTCAAAACAACCGTTCAGATTGCAGATTATGATGGGAATATTTATAATACTGTACAGATTGACACTCAACTCTGGTTGCAGGAGAATCTTAAAGTAATCCATTATCGAAATGGTGACCCTATACCCAATATAACTGATAACACGGAGTGGAATTTCAATTCAATGAGGGCGTGTTGTGATTATAATAATTCACCTGTAAATGGTGAAATTTATGGTAAACTTTATAAATGGTATGTAGCTTCTGATCCACGTAATTTATGTCCCAAAGGCTGGCATATACCTACCGATGCAGAATGGACAACATTAGTAACTTATTTAGGTGGAGAAAAGGTTGCCGGTGGAAAACTTAAAGAGACAGACACTACACATTGGCAAAGTCCAAATCCAGGAGCGACCAATGAAACCGGATTTACAGCTCTTCCAGGTGGCTATCGCGATAACCTTGGTACTTTTATGCTTATGGGTGTTATTGGTCAGTGGTGGAGTTCAACCGAGGATTCTCCAAATTGGGCTCACTGTTTTTGCATGTTCTACGGCAAGAGTGCTGTAACCAGAAATATTGAATATAAGACCAGCGGTCAATCGGTGCGCTGTGTAGAAGATTAAACAAATTGATATTGCTAATAACTCAATCATCAACCTGATTTGTAAAATTAATTTTTATATGAATGTGATCTTAAGATACTTAGTTATAAACAATACAGAAAAATCTTGTATATGGTGATCCTTATTTATCAAAACACATCTTCAAATGGCTATAAAACATTTGATATAATAAATCAATAATATGAAAAGAGCAATTCATTCAATTATGATTTTAACTTTTATCGGACTTATTTTAAGTTGCGAAAATGCTACTGACGACAAACAGCTTATCCTCACCGGACAGGTAATTGGCAATACGGATTGTAAACATCTTTTAAAATCATCATCAGGGACAATAAATACTTCTGATAGTTTATCTTGTATTGAATATTTATTTGATAAAGAAAATAACAAACTGGCAATTAAGCATATAAATGCCGGGTTTAATTGCTGTCCGGATAGTTTGTATTGTACTATTTCATTAATCAATGATACAATAATTATTCAGGAGTTTGAAGCTGCTGCTCTCTGCGGATGTACATGTTTGTTTGATTTAGATATTGACTTACACGGTGTTGCATCAAGATCATATCATATTAAATTTATTGAGCCATATAATCGGGAACAAACTATGCTGAATTTTGATATTAACCTGACAAAAGATCCTGTAGGTTCATTTTGTGTTATAAGAAAACATACTCCTTGGGGAATGGGAAGATTTTAAAAATGGAGTCTTTTAAATATTTTGTATAGACGCCAAAATTCAAAATCTGAATCTATAGTGGAGAGATATTATAAAAGAAGTCTTTAGATTTTTACTTATTAGGGATAATCTCACTATACATCCCCGCCTAATTGAAATAAACGCTAATCAACTTAAACCCGGATTATACATTTATAATCTGATCGTCGATGGAAAGGTTATTGATTCCAAACGCATGATATTAACTGATTAATTTCATGTCAAGACATTTACTTTTTGTTTGACATATTAATAAATTACTAATTAATAACTTGGTTATCCCAAATACCAATTACCATGATTAAATCCAAAATCTATTTCGCAATTGCTTTGATTCTTTGCCTTTCTAAAGGATGTGATGAAAATACCGAAGAGATTCCGATTCAAGAAAACTTTGGAATCCGG
>CAZKMG010000260.1:0-3206 GCA_964553465.1 uncultured Bacteroidaceae bacterium | reverse complement strand
AATATGTTTTTCAATTGATTGAATCGGAACATTCCTATAAAAGAGACACGCTGATATTAGATTTTGTCTACAAATCTGATGTAAGCATTTCTGACTGTTTTTAGAAAATTTGAATTATTAAGAATATGAGAAATCTTGCAGTTATTACTATAAGCTTATTATTCGTTTTATGTTCTCATCGGATTTTATCTGGCCAGAATATAAAATTCGAAAAAGTCAGTGTTCTGAATCTTTCATTGAATAATGTCCGGGACATTGGCATGAACGATGAAGAAATCTATCTCATTACCAGTGATTCATTGTATGTGTTCGACAAAACTGGAAATTTTAAAAGAACAAACTTTACAGAAGTTTCAAATATCTCATGTAAAGAAAATAAAAACTATTCTATGAATCAAAATGGTGTGATCTATGAGTCAGGTAATGTGATCATTGACATTTCGGATGAACTTGAAAAAGGCAACAGGATGACAAAATACCTGGCCACTGCCGGAGATTCATTTTATACGTGCATTTTGTATGACCCGGTTAGGTTTTCCTGGTCTGATCATATATCACTCATTACATATGATGAGAAATTGATTTTTTTTGAGCATTTGGTAGGTGTGCCTTCCGGCCTGTTTTGTGATGGGGAATTTATTTGGTACCTGTATAATAAATCCAAACCTGGACAAAACGGCAAAATTCGAAAATTTAAAATTTCTCCTAATGATTTGATCTCTGATGATGAAATTCCTGTAATACACCCGGTGGGATTATTCATCAACGGGGAAAATTTATTTACTTACTCAAATACTACGGGTGATTTTGTACAATTAAAAATAGGAGAAAAATAGTTATGAGAAATATTATTTTTCTAATTATTTGCCTTTATTCCCAAATGTTGCTGGCACAAAATGCAACAGATTATGCCATTTTAATATCCGCTGGTGAGGCATCTGATGACGATCAACCTGGGGATTCTGAGTACTGGTACGACCTGTATCTGGCATATGAAGATTTAATATTATTTAATGGTTATTCACCCGAAAATGTATATGTTTTCTATGGAGATGGGAATGATTTTGTTTCTGATTACCCAAGGTATAATAATCTAACTTCTATTGTTGATTTTAATAACGCTTATTCAACTATAGAGTCCCAAATACAGAATAATATTGGCCCGACTATTAGTAATGATGATAATGTTCTTATATGGTGGGTTGTTGGCCACGGTTGCGGCAGTTCAGCTCAGGGGACTACCACATCAGAAGAACAAACTACATACTTCCCACCTTATCCTGATGCAGATGATTACTGGGTAAGGATAGAACATTCAGGTAACCTCTGGGTTCGCGAATCTGCAATAATCACACTTATTGACACTTACATTCCAGATTATAAAAGAAGAAAAATATTGTGGATGACGTGTGGTTCAGGTTGTATTACGCAAGGATCAAATCACCTGATCAATGAAAGAACCGTTATTATCACTTCCAGTGATTGGAATGAACCGTCATTTTCCGATCACGAGGAATATGAGGACAATTACCATGCGCAATTCAATTATGTGATAACCAGCACTTTATCTCAATATACACCTTCTCATAATGGATATCCGTATGGTGACGAAAATGGGGATAATGTGATAAACATGTGGGAACTATATAACCATGCATCTGAAAGTCCTATAATGGACTCTGAGCCGCAATTGGGATACTCCGTAGTTAACGATCTCTCGGATAAAATTTATATCGATGAACATCCGGTAATAAATGCAACTGAGATTTCCGAAAGTGCCGAATATATTGTCAATGATTTTGAGTTTTTAAACAGCTCGGTCGGGGAAGAGCTGGATGTTGAAATAGAATTTGATACCGGCTTTAAAATCAACGGATCCTTCAGCATTCCGATCGGCTCAACGCTGTACGCCCATCCGGAAGATAATTAGAAGTGTAATTTTATTCAAAAAGAAAAATTCATAAAAAATTGTTACGATTTTTTATGGTTTCATAAACTCTTAAGTTGCTAGTTTTAAATTAATTGCACTAATCATCTTTAAGACACCGTATCGAATATCCATGTTTTTTATTAGTATAACCACCAGTAGACACATCAATTGCTATATACAATCGAGTAGGATCATTTCCTATAAGTGTGGAACTCCACCATAGTCCTACTTCATTTTTCCATCTATAATTGCCTAATAACAAGTCGCCGCGATAACCCCCCGGAAGTGCAGTAAATCCCGACTCATTAGTCGCCCCAGTATTAGGGCTTTCCCAGTGAATTATACCAGCTTCCCTTACCTTGCACGCTACCATTCTTGTACTAGCTGAATATTGTGTGCTGTCAAATCCCAGGTAAAGAAACAGATTTCTCCATTCCTCCACTGTAGGCACATGCCAGCCTGCAGGACATAACTTTCGAGAATCTGCTACCGTGTACCAATTGTAAAGGTTCCCGTAAATAATTGCGTTTCCCGGCTCATCGTCGTAATAAGAATATGCCCCTGTCGTAAGATTGAACCATTGCGCACTGTCTTTTACATTGGGAATGGAATCGCCATTGCCGTACCGGATCACTTTCAGGTTCTCCGCCATCCAGGTCTGATCACCTATGACAATTGTATTGTACGTGTTTCCGTCAATGTCAGTTACCGACCCGTAATTTTCCGTCTCAAACGAAATTGTATCCCCGTATCCTGTCCCTCCGGCATTTGTGGCATACGCCCGTATATAGTACCTGGTACCGGGATTTAACCCGATTATAGCGCTTGTAAAGCTTCCGGTGCCCGTACTATCTGTTGATAAACTGTCTTTAATGGTGGGCATTTGTTCTGTACTCCAACAGACACCACGGGCAGTAACTGATGTCTCCCCTTCATCGATAACTTTTCCTCCACTTAAAGCAAAAGCAACGGAAATGTTGGTTACACTCAAGGTTTCCACTTCAGGTAAATTGTTATTTTCTCCTTTTTTACAGGAATAGACTAATAAAAATAGGGTACATAAAAACAACAAAACGTATCCCCGAATTTTAGTTTTCAGGTTGGTAGCAAAACTAACCGGGAAAGATAAAATTTTCATAAGGATTGAAATTAATCTATGTTTCATCTCATTTTTTACAAGATGTTCAAATCAGGTTAAAAGTTGCGTCAACTTGCTTTGAACCAAACAATCAGAGTCTATGGAGTAGCCGAAAGTTAAAGTTCTTTATATAAAATT
>CAZKMG010000259.1:0-5771 GCA_964553465.1 uncultured Bacteroidaceae bacterium | reverse complement strand
ATAGGATTGAAATTTCCTTTTTGTGTAAATAAAGTCAGTAGTGTTTTTGCTGAAAAAATTAAGAACTATCTCTTTTTGATTTTTGACTGCAATAGGAGCAATAAATAACAGACCTGGCGTATTATTGGATTTCAGACTTATTGCAAGCGTAATCTTTTTGGATAATAATTCGGATAGTTGTGTATTTGTTTGTATAATACTATCAAAATAGTTCAACGTGATATGGTAAGATTTCAACTGCTTTATCTTTTCTACCTCGTTCCACATCTTATTTCCTGTATTTAGTTCATGGATTAGAGAGGAAAACTCATTTGATTCAATGAAAGTGACAGTTTTCACCGGCAGAGCCAGACGTGAGTTTATATGCCCCAGACTTCTTAATCTGAACCATGTATATCCGTAAATTATAGCTATCAGTAATAGTGAAAAAAGAATAACAGTCGAATATTTTCTAAGGCCACTCATAATATCTGACATATATTTTATCTCGTTCTTATCTTTTTATAAATTTTTCTGAATAAATATTCAGCTAAATATAAGATTGGTTGTGAAATTTTTTCTCAATTTACCGAAATGAATTTTATTAAATGATCTGTTCACTTATTCTTTTTTACTTCATCATATAATTCGAAGGTCCTTTTAAGTTAACAACAATCTAGGTTGAATCAGCAATGAAACTCCCGAAAATGTTGTTCTTTATACTAAATTAAAGAATTGTTTAACATTTATAAATACTGATTTTAAAGCAAATATCACGAATTTCGTGGAGAATAACAGTATTTTTTTCAACATCCTTCTGCTAAAACGCTTTCCTCTGATCAGGAAGTACATTTTACCAAAAATGTGTATATGGGCAAGCGAATGATACTCCTCGATGAATTTAGATTAAATCCATTTACTTTCCATAAAATTGTTTATTTTTAAACAAAGTTGTGCTCTTGATGATGAATCGAATTCTATTCTTTCTGGGTGCATTCTTCACTCTGCACATGTCGTGTTTAAATGATACTGTAGCTCAGGATTTACATCTGAAAAAGCCTACTTCCACTAAAGTCTCAAATTATTCAGGAGATAATCAATTTGAGATAGTCGGGACATCACTTAATCAACCAATTCGTGTATTAGTAACTGATTCGAATGGTATCCCTGTTGAAAATGTTCCCATTACTTTTAATAACCTTGCCTTCCCTGAAAAATCGAAAGGTGTTTTTCTGAATAAACGAGTTGCCCTCAGTGATAGTGCAGGAATTGCGACAGTTAAGTTAAAACTTGACAATATACCTGGTGAATATACAATATTAGTTAAAATTAAAGATTCTCCTTTTCCCGAATTTTTAATTTATCGCTTTGGTGCGCGAAAGACCAATTGGCTCATCATGTTGATCATCGGAGTATTGGGAGGGTTGGTTTTGTTTCTTGTTGGAATGGGGATGATGAGCGATGGGATGCAAAAGTCTGCGGGTGATAAATTACGTGCTATCCTCGGTGGCGCTACTAAAAACAGGTTACTTGCTTATATTATCGGTGCATTTGTAACAATGATTATCCAGAGCAGCAGTGCCACTGCTGTAATACTTATTAGTTTTGTGAATTCTAAGCTGATGAAGTTCAAACAGACTTTAGCTGTAATTCTTGGAGCCGCGATCGGAACTTCACTTACTGCCCAACTTATTGCATTTAATTTCAGTGATTACGCCTTACTTTTTGTTGCACTCGGATTTTTTATCCAATCACTTACAAAAAATGATAAATTAAAACATACAGGGAGTGCTATTCTGGGATTTGGCCTGCTTTTCTATGGTATGTATATTATGTCAGCTGCAATGTCACCGATGAGAACTTACACTCCATTTCTGGAACTTCTTGTAACACTGGAAAATCCCTTTATCGGTATTATAATTGGGATTGTTTTCACAACTCTTATGCAAAGTCCAAGTGCGTTTATCGGGATCATGATTATACTTGCCTCACAAGGTTTGTTAAGCCTTGAAGCAAGTATTCCCCTCATGCTGGGTGCCAATGTAGGCGCTGCTGTTCCAGGATTAATTGCCTCTATGAATGCCAGTACAGATGCTAAAAAAGTAGCATGGGCAACTACTTTTTTTAAAATTAGTGGTATAATTCTTATTATCTGGTGGATCCCCGGTTTTGTAAATATTGTAAAGCATCTTTCTCCGCTGTCTGACAACCCTGATATACTCACTGCAACTGCAATGGATCTTCCCAGACAAATTGCCAATGCACATACAATTCAAAATTTGCTCGTAGCAGTTGTTCTTATGCCGTTTTTAAATGCGCTTGCTAAAATTCTTGATAAAATTTTCAAATTGAAACCAGAAGAGGAAACACTAACATTCAGAACAAAATACCTCCGGGAGGATATGAACCTTCCTGCGTCACTTGCATTAAATATTATTAAGCAGGAAGTTATTCATATGGCTCATATTGTGCAGGATATGGTGAATTTTTTCATGGGACCATTTCTCAGGAATGAGAAACCAAACCTGGTATGGATCCAAAAAAAGGAAGATGAAGTAGATTATTTAAGAGACAGAATTAATGCATATCTCATAAAAATTACCGGTGATGATATGGAAAAGGGCAGATTTAATGAAGTATTTGAAATTTTATATTCAGTAAAGGAATTTGAGAAGATTGCTGATTTTGTTTATACTACATACCAGGAAAAAACCATTTCATGGACTGAAAAAAATCTTGAGTTCTCAGAAGAAGGGAAACAGGAACTGGGGGATTATCATATTCAGGTACAAAAACAATTATCCCTTGCAATCGAAGTTTTTAAGGATTTAAACCTTGAAAAGGCTCAGCAAATGAAAGTCTATCATAAAAAGTATCGACAAATAGAGATGGATCTCGAAAAGAATCATTATCAAAGACTTATAAATGGGTTGGATAAATCACTCAAAACCAGTGAAATACATCTTGAATTGATGACTATACTCGCAACCATTCATTCACATGCAACTAACGTAGCCAGGATAGTCCTTGAATGGACAAAAAATGAATAGTTTATGGAAAAAGTAACTCCGGTAATCCATCCGAGCTGGAAAGAACTTTTAATGAATGAATTTAAATCTCCTTATTTCAGCTCATTGAAAGAGTTCCTCCTTGAGGAGAAAAAAATGTCTATTGTTTATCCTCCTGGTAATCTAATATTTAATGCATTTGATAGAACTCCTTTTGACGAGGTTAAGGTGGTTATCCTTGGTCAGGATCCATATCATGGAGCAAGACAGGCACATGGCCTTTGCTTTTCAGTCCCTTTCGGGGTGCAAGTTCCACCATCACTCGTAAATATTTTTAAGGAAATCAATTCAGACCTCGATATCCCGGTTCCTGACCATGGAAATCTTGAAAGTTGGGCAGCACAGGGAGTGCTTCTTCTTAATGCTACACTCACGGTTCGAAAAGACCAGGCCGGATCCCATCAGGGTAAAGGATGGGAGAAGTTTACAGATAGTGTTATTAAAAATATTTCGGATAAAAAAGAAGGAATTGTATTCCTTCTCTGGGGGAAATATGCCCAGGCAAAAGAATTTTTGATTGATACAACAAAACATCATATTCTAAAGGCATCTCATCCTTCACCATTTTCAGCATATTCAGGGTTTTTTGGATGTAAACATTTTTCGCAAACCAACGAGATACTCAAGCAAAAAGGGATTGATCCTATTAGCTGGGGACTCCCAAATAGACCATAGACCATGGACCATGGACCATAGTTGTGCAATTTTTCATAGTCCTGCTCTATCGTCTATGGTCCATGGTCTATGGTCTATCTACACCCATTCTTCCTGCAAAACCTTTCCTTCCACAGATAAAACAACTTCCTTCACCGGAACAAATCTTCCTGACCTGGAAACTGCCTCACTTACTAAACTTACTAACCCTCCGCAGCATGGAACTTCCATTCGCAGTACAGTGATTGTATTAAGCTTTGATTCATTAATTAACCTGATTAGTTTTTCCTGGTAGACCTCCATGCTATGATCTAATTTCGGACAAGCTATTACCAGCTTTTTGTTTTTCAGAAATAACCTGTGAAAATCTCCGTGTGTAAAAGCAGTACAATCAGCTGCTACTAAAAGATCAGCGTTTTTAAAATATTCAGCAGCCGGATTTATAAGATGCAATTGAACCGGCCAATGTGTAAGTGCTGAAACATTATTTATATCTGATTCATCAGTTGAAATGTCATGATTATGGCTGATTACCTTTGATGCTGATCCGGGACAAGCATGACCATGAACAATAGAATGAACCGGCTCAAAAGCAACAGATACCGGGTTTAAATTATGTACACTTTCTAACACTTCTGCAGGATTAAAATCTAATATTTCTTTATTATTCCAAAGAAACCTGATACCTTCCTTCAGAAATTCCTTCTCATTATGGTCTTTCAGATGTTTTAGATGAGCAATTACTACATTTTTACCCTTTTTTATCATCTGTCCTATTACCATAGTTTCATTATAAGGCTCTGCCTGCTTTTTCTCAATTGTCAATGCACCTTCAGGGCAATGACCAAGACAAGCCCCTAGTCCATCACACATCAGATCACTGATTAAAACTGCTTTATTATCTATAATTTGTAAAGCGCCTTCATGACAATTTGGAATACAATTTTCGCAGCCATTGCACTTCTCCTCATCAATATGAATAATCTCTCTGATCATATTATATTATATTTAAGTATTTAAATACTCAAATATCTGTATAAATTTTCAATGTTTAAAATTTAAACAGTTTAATTATTATGATTTAATTAATAATTATTAAAAAGATACTTTCGCCTCTTACTGTTGTAAAGGATTTAAAGACTTTTCAAGATAATCTGAAATTCTTTGTTTATTCAAATACTCTCTGAACTCAATGGTCATTCGGTTAGAGATATTATCCATAATACATTTTTCAAATGGACAAACCTTCTTATCCATCGGACATTCTGACACTTCAATTTTCCCCTCAATCGATTCATAAAGTTGCAAAAAAGTAATCTCTGATGCTTTTTTTACTAATTGGAACCCGCCATTTGGTCCTCTTTGTGATTTGATATAGCCTTCCTTTGCCAAACGTTGCATGATCTTTGCAACATGATGGCGGGAAGTACCTGTAGAATCTGCAATCTCCTGGACATTAAGTGAAACAGCTGAACGAGCGATAATTATTATCCCATGAATGGCAATGGAGGCCGCTTCCGACAATGATACTATTTTGCTCATTGCTAATTAAAGTATTTCATTACTCAAATGTATATTATATTTTTTGAAACTTTCGCAATTGAAAAATCTGAAATAATTAAGTGGAATTAAATCACTGTGGAATCAATGATTATAAAAATCCTGCAGTTAACTTTTCTTAAAATAAAATTATCAAATTTGGCACTGATTTTGCACTTACTTTAATACAAACAGATCTTTCTTATATATACCTGAAATTTTTACAGGGCAACCGGGTTTTTAACCCGGTTTTTTAATTAGAAGTGTTTAAATCCAATAATTTCTCTTACATCTCTCAGCGTTTTGGAAGCACTTGCTCTTGCTTTTTCTGATCCCATTTTTGCAACTTTTGAAAGATACGCGTCATTATTTGAAATGTCCAGGATTTGTTCACGGACAGGTGCAAGAAATTTGATAATATCCTCTGAAAGTTGTTTTTTTAAATCTCCATACCTTATTGTACAATTTTTATATTGTTCAAGAAAATGACTATATGTATCAGGCTGGGATAAAAGTTCAAGAAGATAAAAC
>CAZKMG010000258.1:0-5772 GCA_964553465.1 uncultured Bacteroidaceae bacterium | reverse complement strand
CAACGTGACAATGTAATGTCGTGACAACGTAACGAGGTAACGAGGTAACGACGTAACAAGGTAATGTCGTCACGGCCTCACGGAGTCACGGCCTCACGGCCTCACGACATCACGGCAACAAGGATATAGGGGTGAAATTATTACCCCAACCTTAAATTAACCTTTCTATCAATCTGTTTCTAGTTTTTTGTCCTGATGTTTATGGGGCTAATGCAAAATATATGACAAAACTATCCAGCCGGGTTATTTAAGTTTAATGGTTTTAAACACCAATTTAGCAAGATCTTCAGGAATTTTTTTATAAATTTGAGTGTAACAGGGTGATCAGAGTGAAAATTCTATAAAACCATCCAATTCAGATAAATTTTTCTTTGATGAAAATACATAGATCATTTATATTGTTGTTTATCATTTTCCTCGCTGGGAAATCCTTCTCTCAGAGTTTTGAATTGTCTACCCCAAAGATAGAGTTCGATGGGAGCCTTGTTTCTATTAATTATGATATCGTTTCTAAAAAATCAACAGACATATTCTATACATGGGTGGAAATAGAGAAAGCAAACGGGGAGAAAATTTTTGCACAAAATCTTTCGGGAGACATTGGCCCTAATATTACGGCAGGTAATAACAAGAAGATTATCTGGTCTCCAGGTCAGGATTCTGTAAATCTTCTTGAAGAGGAAGTTTTTATTGAAATAAAAGCAGAAAAATATAACAAATCGTTTAACAGGGCTTCCGTGATGCTTCAATCCATGGTATTGCCAGGATGGGGGCAGTCAAAAGTCAAGGGTTCACCCTGGTATTTGACAGGTATTGGCCTGTATGGGACAGCAATAGGAGGATATGTTTTACATAAAAAATACCTTGAAAATTATGATTTATATAAAATAGAGCTGGATGCTGAAAAAAGGACTGATTTATATAATAAAGCACAGAACGAAATGAATTTTTCAACGGTTATGATATACACCGCTGCTACAGCCTGGTTAGCTAATTTGATCTGGACTGCTGCAATTCACAATCCATATAAACCAATGCAACATTCGGGTATATCACTGAATCCTGCTATGAATCCTGACGGGAACGTTTTGCTATCAATAAAATTGGACTTTTAACATATACTGAAGTGAAACATTTAATTATTCTGCTAACCATACTATTGCTGTCTTCAGCAAATATTTTTGCACAGATAAAGGGTAGTGGAAAAGTCTCAATCAGTAAAAAGGATCTGGTTAAACCCACGGAAAAAGAAGAAATAAAAGCAGCTGAAATTGAATTAATTAATCCCGCTGTTAAGCAAGGGCAAATACTTGATTGCACTGAAGAAAAGATTGACCTGATTGGAAAACTTAGCTCCAATAATCAGAAAACAATTCTATTCCTGAATAACAGGCAAATTCCTGTAAATGAATCAGGATTTTTTAATACTGAATATTATCTGATGAGGGGCATAAACGACATCTCACTTCGAATAGTTTCCGAAAATAACCTGGTGAATGAGATGACCTTTAAAGTTAATTTTCAGGTAAAAGATCTGGTCGAAATCAAGGGGAAGTATTATGCTCTGCTTATTGGTATTAACGATTACGACGATCCACAGATTAACGGGCTCGATAATCCATTAAGAGATATGAAGTTGTTATACAGTAGCATCACTTCCAGGTATACTTTTGATCAAGAAAATGTCAAAGTCTTGGAAAATGCCACCATGGCAGAGATAATTGGAGCACTTGATTCTTTTGCCAGGATAATTAAACCTGTTGATAATTTTTTGATCTTCTTTGCCGGACACGGAGTATGGGATGCGGCTTCAGAGATTGGTTTCTGGTTGCCATCAGATGCGAGAAAAAACAGTAAGCTTGCATGGTTCAGAAATAGCACATTGCGTGATTACCTCAGGGAAATCAAATCGAAACACACCTTGCTTATCTCTGATGCCTGCTTTGGTGGTTCCATTTTCAAAAGCCGGAGTGTTTTCGCCGATGCTCCTTCAGCGATCAAGAAACTTTATGAGCTCCCAAGCAGAAAAGCAATGACAAGCGGGACGCTTACTGAAGTACCTGATCGGAGTGTATTTCTTAAGTTTCTGGTCGACCGACTTGAGACAAACGAGGAATTATATCTCTCCTCCGAACAGTTATTCAGCAGCTTCAGGATAGCGGTTATAAATAATAGCGATGTTATCCCCCAGTTTGGAGAAATAAGGGACGTTGGAGATCAGGGAGGTGATTTTATTTTTGTGCTCCGGAGATGATCAACCTGTATTTATTTAACTGATTGACAAAATTTTCAATATGTTAAAGAATAATTTGATCTTGACTTTATTGCTTTTTATCCAGGTCTTTTGTGCAACATGTAAAAAGCTGGAAAAAGAGATGATGGTAATCACTGGAAACACTGAAAATATATCATATACATTTGCAAATGTAACTGGCCAGATAATAGATTCAGGAGATGGAATCATCCAATATGGACATTGTTATGGGACATCCCCTGGTGTTAATATTAATATCAGTCCAAAAACAGAACTAGGTGTTGCGGATAATATTCGCGGCTATACAAGTGAACTGCAGGATCTTCAGCCAGGCGTGATGTATTATTTTAAATCCTACATCACGAGTAAAGGAAACTTTACAAAATATGGGGAAGAAAAATTTTTTACAACACTCGCAACAGGTTTAGCAACTGTAGTCACAAATGAAATAACGGCTATTACCCAAAAGACTGCCAGTACAGGAGGGACTATCATCAATGATGGAGGAGCAGAAATTATTTCCCGGGGCGTATGTTGGAGCACTGATGTTGCACCTGTAATTGATGGCAATGATAATAAAACAACTGATGGTTCAGGTCCGGGTAATTTTACCAGCAATATAACCGGATTAACAGGTAATACGAAATATTACGTCAGAGCCTATGCAACCAATATTACCGGGACAGCTTATGGTGACGAGCTTTCTTTTACAACAGAGCCAATCGTCCTCCCAACGCTTGTTACAGCCCAGATTACATCAATTACAACAAACAGTGCCATTTCAGGCGGAAATAATATTTTTGATGGTGGCGACGATATCATTGAAAAAGGAATTTGCTGGAGTCTTACAGGAACTCCGACCATCAATGACCAAAAAATAATAAGTGGTGGAGGTCCGGATGATTACGTAACCGATCTGACAGGATTAGCACCTAATTATTTATATCATGTACGTGCATATGCAATGAACAGTGCCGGGACAGGCTATGGGGATCAGGTTGATTTTATTACAGATTTTATCTGCGGGACAACATTAACAGATCAACGTGATCATAAGACTTATCTGACAAAACAATATGGAACTCAATGCTGGATGACGGCAAATCTGGATATTGGAGAACTAATCGATGGCTCAGGAGAGCAGACAAATAATGATGTTATTGAAAAATATTGTTATGATAATAACGCAGACAATTGTACTGTTTACGGAGGCCTGTATCAGTGGGACGAAATGATGCAGTACACAACTGATGATAAAACCCAGGGTATTTGTCCTATTGGCTGGCATATTCCATCAGATTTTGAATGGAAAATTTTCGAAGTATGGCTTGGGATGACTGAGCAGGATGCTGATGGGGTATTCTGGAGAGGTTCGGATGAGGGAGGTAAACTTAAAGCAGCAGGAACGACTTATTGGGTTGATCCAAATGAAGGAGCGACCAATTCAACACTCTTCACAGCTTTACCCTCAGGAAATCGTACCGACGTAGGAACTTTTGAGGGCATTAATTTTTTAACGGATTTCTGGACTTCGACCTTAATAATCGATACGCAATGCTGGTATCGTTATCTGGATGCTGACCACAGCCAGATAACCCGTATCGACGGGAACAAGCGATACGCAACTCCGGTGAGATGCATCAGAGATCGATAGTAGTGCGGAAGAGCCGGGCATATTGTTCACCTTCCGTCATTTTAGGTTGATCCTGTTTGGCAGGTCAGATTAGATTTATTATGCTTTATTGAATAATAAGCACCCGGCTGCGGCCAATTCCAGAAACCTCCTTTCATGGCTTTCTTTACCGGACCTGTGGAGGACTGATACTAGTCCGTTCCGGTTATTTTATTAATAGGAGTAATCTCAATTTTTCTGAATCCAACTTCCGAACCTTCTGCCTGTATGGCTATTTGACCTTTGCTGGCAGTGCAGTCAAAGCCGTGGTTGACCATATCATTATTCACCCAGACTTTTACTTCAGATCCAAGGCACTCAATAATCATGGTATTCCATTCACCAACAGGATTTTCAGAATCATCAGTGAGGTTCATTATCCTACGATTCTTATCTTCAGAACTTCCCCAACTATCTTTTGGCCCACGGCGTTTTTCCATATCAGGAACAGAAATATCTTCCATAATACACCAGAAATCGCCGGCATTCTGATATTCCATCTGTACTTCCAGCGATCTTGGAAACATATTATACAAGGCACGCGGTGTGCTTGCGTGGATCAGTACTCCGCAATTTCCTGGCTTCGAAGCAAAACGGTATTCAACTACCAGGCGGTAATTCTGAAAAACAGAATCGGTAATCAAATGACCCCCGGGTGTACCCAGGCTAACAAGCATACCATTTCGCACAATAAAAGGATTAAGTGTATCCGGATTATTATCCATTGCAGGAACATCAATATGCCAAGCAGTCAGATCTATTCCGTTAAACAAACTTTCTGCGCGGGGTTTGGTGTTTCTTGAGATGCAGGAGGATAAAATAAGCATAAGGATTAGTAGCTGAGTTTTCATGTTTTTACAGTTTTATTGATTTAAGCCTGTTCTTCTTGTTCACCTGAATATCTGGATCAATGGCTCAGTTTTCTATTCACTCATAAATATAGTCATACTGTTTGAATTTTTTGTACACGGATATGAAATGAATCAGGCGTTGGTTGAGCAGGCTGTCAGAAATAGTTTTTTCCAGGCTATTGACTGTAGTCAGTAAACGCTGGACATTATTTGAAATTTAAATTGAACAATATTATGTATAGAATTCTGACCTCCTGTTTCAGGGGCTATTACAGGATTATTTTAAGATTTTGTAAGAATGACCACTGTCATAACTTATGACAAAAAAAATTAAATTAGGTTGAGGAATTCCACTTTGTTAATATTGATTTATGTAACTATTTGAAATATCTTTGAGTAATAACACCTTAAACCATGAACCGATCTGGTGCACTTTGGTTTGAAAACTTGCCTGATTTTATGAAGAAAGATACACGGAAATTATATTACCATGCTTGTTTAGCATCACGGATTGAATTTCTTTAAAAAACTAATCTAATATATCAAAAATGAAAAGTGGAAATAAAGTCGGACGGCGGGAATTTCTAAAAATTGGAGGCGGAATTCTTACAGCAACAGCCATTGGATTTGATTCTCATGTCCTTTCGGCAGGAACGAGGATTGCTGATAAGCCATACACCTGCAATTTTTATCCATTCACTGGAAGCCCGGATTCTGATACTTGCTGGGCGCTTTCGGTTGGACCGGATGGACTTATCTATGCATCTGCCTGTAACGAAGGGACTCCGGGCGGAACAGCTAAGTTATACCGTTACAACGAACAAACTGACAGCCTTGATTTTCTCTTTGATCTGGGTGAGAAAACAGATGATCCTGCAGATTCAGGCAGAGCGACTCCGTGTAAAATACATTACAGTTTTGCACCTTCCATTTCAGATGGTATAATGTACATGGCAACACACCTGTCTGCTTCACCGATTGATTTGCCTACCTAT
>CAZKMG010000257.1:0-5782 GCA_964553465.1 uncultured Bacteroidaceae bacterium | reverse complement strand
TCATGTGTTTAAATTTTTATTTTTTATGGTCACATGGAACTCGCGATGAATTTAACATGCTTTTTTGTGAATTTAAGCATGTTAAATTCATGCTCGTTTCATATGATGATTAATATGATGTTGAATACTGAATATTTCCAGAGTGGAGTTTATAATTTCTTAATGAGTATTAGAGTATTTAGAATTATAATCCTTAAATTAATATATTGGAATGGAGTTAAATTTAAAATATTTTTCCAACATGGATTGGCATGATTTAAGTTTTCATATAGAAATTAAATAAATAATTTCTCTACAGCATCCATTCCTAATGAATACATTTCTAATGGTAATCTGGTTTTTGAATTGTTTTTAATTTAGATCAAATCAAAAGATTAATACATTCGATACCTAAATGAACCCCTGGTCTCAATTCAAGTAAATGAAAGAAAATCATTATTTCAGGTTATAGAAACTGGTGCAATTCGTTTTTGAAGCCTATTTTGTTTAGGTTTTAACCTTTTTAATAATTTCGGCAAAAGCCTCTGGATTATTCATGGCCATATCGGCTAAAGCTTTTCTGTTGAGATCTATGTGATTTTTATGTAAAAGACCAATAAACTCTGAATAGGATAAACCATGTTCACGAACACCAGCGTTAATCCTCTGAATCCAGAGTTGTCTGAAATTTGCTTTTTTCTTTCTTCTGTCTATATATGCATAAGCAAGGCTATTGTCAAGAGCATTTTTCGCAACAGTCCATACATTTTTTCTTCTCCCGAAGTAACCCTTGGTCTGTTTAAGGACTTTTTTTCTTCTCTGTCGTGATGCAACAGAATTGGTTGATCTAGGCATTTTATTGATTTTTTGAGTGTAAAGCGTTCCGCATTGGACACTTGATAGCTAAACACTCGGGTTAAAAAAATATTTTTACTTCATTCCAAGCATTTGTTTTACATTTTTCTCATCAGCTTTATTAACAAGCGAAAAATATGTAAGATTTCTTTTCCTTTTAGTTTCTTTCTTCGTTAGAATATGGCTTTTAAAGGCGTGTTTTCTTTTGATTTTACCGGTTCCTGTCAGTGAGAATCTCTTCTTTGCGCCGGGATTAATTTTCATTTTAGGCATTGTATCAACTATTTATAAGTTAAATTAACTGTTTCTTCTTTTTAGATGTTTTTGGTTTTGGACTTATGAGCATAATCATCCTTTTTCCTTCAAGTTTTGGCAATTGTTCGACCTTTCCCTCTTCTTCAAGGTCCTGGGCAAAACGTAACAAAAGTATCTCTCCTTTTTCTTTATATAGTATGGTCCTTCCTTTGAAAAAAACATAGGCCTTAACCTTAGCACCCTCATCTAAAAATTTTTTTGCATGTTTAAGTTTAAAATTGTAATCATGCTCATCTGTATTAGGTCCGAATCTGATCTCCTTAACAACAACTTTTGTTGTTTTGGCTTTCATTTCTTTAAGTTTCTTTTTCTGTTGATACAGAAACTTCTGATAATCAATAATTTTACAAACAGGTGGATCAGAATTAGGAGATATTTCGACAAGGTCAAGTTCTAATTCCTCAGCAAGCTTAAGAGCATCAGTTATTGAATAAATCCCAGGTTCATCAATATTTTCACCCACAAGGCGAACTTCTTTAGCACGGATGAAGTTATTTATCCGGTTGTTCGAACTATCTTTTGACTGTGGTGAAGGTCTGTAACCTCCTTGCCTATAAATTGGTCCTGCTATGATTAATTCCTCCTTATTTTAAATAATTAATTATTTTCAATGGCATCAAGTTGTTTTTTAACCTCTTCTTGAAGAAAATTGCTAAACTCTTCCATTTTCATCACACCTTTATCCCCATCACCCTGTTTTCGGACTGAAACAGATCCGGATTCTTTCTCATTTTCACCAACTATCAGGAGATAGGGGATCTTCTTTAACTCATTATCCCTGATCTTCTTACCTATCTTTTCATTCCTCCGGTCAATTAGAGTGCGAATATCGGAATTATTTAGAAAATTTGAAACTTTTTCTGCATAATCCTCATATTTTTCGCTAATTGGCAAAATAACAACTTGATCAGGACTTAACCATAAAGGAAATTTACCTCCCGTATGTTCAATTAAAACGGCTACAAACCGCTCCATAGAACCAAAAGGAGCACGATGGATCATAACAGGTCTGTGTTTCAAATTGTCTGACCCAACATATTCAAGTTCAAACCTTTCCGGCAGATTATAATCAACCTGTATCGTGCCAAGCTGCCATTTACGACCAATTGCATCACGTACCATAAAGTCTAGCTTAGGCCCATAAAAGGCAGCTTCTCCGATAACAGTATTGGTCTTTAATCCTTTTTCGTCGCAGGCCTCTATAATAGCATTCTCTGCTTTTTCCCAAGCTTCATCAGTGCCTATATATTTTTGCTTATCAACTGGGTCTCTTAACGAGATTTGTGTGGTATAATCCTGAAAATCAAGAGCTTTAAAAATATAAAGAATAATGTCAATTACTTTGATAAATTCATCTTTTAACTGATCTGGTCGGCAAAAAATATGCGCATCATCCTGTGTAAATCCCCTGACTCTTGTAAGTCCATGTAGCTCTCCACTTTGCTCGTATCTGTAAACAGTACCAAATTCTGCCATCCGGATAGGTAGATCACGATATGAGTGCTGCTTAAAATTATAAATTTCACAATGATGAGGGCAGTTCATGGGTTTTAGCAAGAATTCTTCGCCTTCTTGCGGAGTGTGAATGGGTTGGAAGGAATCTTTCCCGTATTTCGCATAATGACCTGATGTTGTATAAAGTTCCTTCTGCCCTATATGTGGTGTAATAACCTGCTCATAGCCATATGATTTTTGAACTTTCTTAAGAAAATTTTCCAGCCTTTCTCTTAACTGCGCCCCTTTTGGTAACCATAAGGGCAATCCCTGACCGACTTTTTGAGAAAATGTAAATAACTCTAACTCCCTCCCAATTTTTCGATGATCTCTTTCTTTAGCCTTCTCAAGCATCTCAAGGTAGTCATCCAGCATTTTTTGCTTTGGAAATGTAATTCCATAAATACGTGTGAGCATTTTCCGTTTTTCATCACCTCTCCAATAAGCTCCTGCTATACTTAATAACTTAATAGCTTTAATGGTGGAAGTATCAGGCAGATGAGGACCACGGCAAAGGTCTGTGAAGTTACCCTGTGTGTAAAATGAAATTGTTCCATCTTCCAGTTCGGAGATCATCTCCACTTTATATTCATCTCCTTTCTTTTTAAAAAATTGTAATGCTTCTGTCTTGCTTACTTCACGGCGCTGATATGACAGATTACGTGCGGATAGTTCCTTCATGCGTGCTTCAATCTTTGGAAGATCTGCTTCAGTGATCTGAATTTGATTACCTGGATCAACATCATAATAAAAGCCATTTTCGATCGCAGGACCTATCCCAAATTTTATTCCGGGAAAAATAGATTCCAAAGATTCTGCCATTAAATGCGCAGAAGAATGCCAGAAGGCTTGTTTCCCTTCTTCATCTTCAAAAGTGTGAAGTTTCAGGCTCGAGTCTTTTATTATGGGACGCGTAATATCCCAGATTTCTCCATTCACAGTGGCAGCAAGAATTTCCCTCGCTAAACTGTTGCTTAGACTTTTTGCTATATCATATGCCGATACCCCTTCTTTATATTGTCTGACAGATTTATCCGGAAATATTATATTGATCATGGATTCTTAAAATACTATTTAAAATAATCTGCAAAAGTAGATAAAATTGTTAAGGTATAATAGTCTAACCATGAAAATGATCTAAATCATGATTTTTGGGATGAATTAGATGATCTTTTTACTTCAGGTGCCGGAGTTAAATTTTAAATATATCTGGGTAGTACTATATTGACCTACAGATTTCTTTGCAGAAAATCCGTCATTTTTATATAAAGATGAATACTTGTTCCAATTCCTTTAATATCATGATTTTTGTCTGGATAAAACATCATTTCAAATTGAATGTTGTGAAGAACGAGTTGTCGGATTAATTCAGTAGAATTCTGGAGATGTACATTATCATCAGCCATTCCATGGATAAGTAAAAGTTTAGCTTTTATCTTTTCAACATGGTTGAGAGCGGAATTTTCGCTGTATCCTTTTTCATTCAATGCAGGTGTCCTCATAAACCTTTCGGTATATATTGAATCATAAAACTTCCAATCAGTCACAGGTGCAACAGCCATAGCCATTTTGAAAATTTCAGGTACTTTCTCCAGACATAGGAGACTCATAAATCCGCCATAACTCCAGCCAAATAGTCCAATTCGCGATTTATCGATGAATTCCATTGAACCAAAGAACTTTGCTGCTTCAATTTGATCTGTGGTTTCGTATTTTCCTAACTCCAGATATGTGCATTTTCTAAACTCTTCTCCTCTTGAATCAGTTCCCCTTCCGTCTATACATGCTACTATATATCCCTTTTGTGCAATCAACTGGAACCAAAGATTCATAGATACAAACCTGTCTATCGCCTGTTGGGACTCTGGACCACCATAAACAAACATTAGAAGGGGATATTTTTTTTCAGGATTAAAGTTATAGGGTTTGAGCATGA
This sequence comes from uncultured Bacteroidaceae bacterium, assembly GCA_964553465.1. Taxonomy (GTDB): domain Bacteria; phylum Bacteroidota; class Bacteroidia; order Bacteroidales; genus CAZKMG01. The sequence continues at coordinate 1,203 of CAZKMG010000257.1, read as the reverse complement.
ATCCATTTAGATCCATGCTGCTCGAGGAGGGAACCTTGATAAAATCAATTGTTCCGAAATTATACTCCTTCATTTTTTTTACAATATCCTCATTATCCTCTAAAATCCTGATCAATTTACCGTTATTATCACAAATGGTTATATAATCGGGTTTATTAGCATTGGAATAATAGTGGATAAAATAATTGTAATCATGACTAAAATCAGCTGTGTTCCATCCATTCTGTGAACTGAGTTTCTTTTTCTTCTTCCCATTAATACTAATAGCATAAATATCCTGATAGACCGGTGAAACTTCATTTGAAAGATAATATAGAGTTTTGGATTTTTCTTCGTAGCCAAGGAATTCCGAGACATCAAATGCTCCGTCGGTGATAATTTGGTAACTTTTATCCGTAAAATTATAAAGGCACAAACGCCTCCAGCCATTTATTTCTCTTTTTAAAATAAAATTCTTCTTGTCTGGAAGGTAATAGAGAAAGTCATCTGAAGGCTCCTGGATGAACCTGCTGTTGTCCTCACTATAGACAATTTCGGAATTTCCTGTTAGTACATTGGAATGTAATATATCCATGTGATTTTGTAAACGGTTTAGCCTCACAATACTTAATACAACAGGATCATTTGTCCATTTTATCCTTGCGATATACTGATCCAACTCACCCCCGGTATCGATATTTAATATACGATTTTCTTCAATGTTAAAAATATGAATTGTTACAAGTGAATTCTGTTCTCCTGCCCTGGGGTATTTATATGTGTACCACTCAGGATTAAAATTATTATATAAGGTCATTTTATAATCCGTAACCTTAGATTCATCAAAGCGGTAAAATGCCAATTTTTTGCTATCCGGGGACCATTCAAATGCCTTTGAAAACGCAAACTCCTCTTCATAAACCCAATCGGGTGCTCCATTAATTATGTAATTTTTCCTGCCATCGAAAGTAATCTGCTTTTCATCCATTGATTGCAAGTCTGTAATGAACAAATTATTATTACGTACAAATGCAATCTTCTGACCATCAGGAGAAAAGCTAGCAAGTCGTTGCCGTCCATTACTCGAAAGAGGAGTAAGTTTTCTCTGAATTATGTTATAGATATAATATTCTGCACTAAATGAATTTCTGTAAATCGGTTCTTCTAAAGTTGTAAGTAATAAGTATTTCTCATCTTTACTTAGTTCATAGCCAGTAATTAAAG
>CAZKMG010000256.1:3758-5824 GCA_964553465.1 uncultured Bacteroidaceae bacterium | reverse complement strand
ATTATTATCAATAGCTCCAATATATTCAACTTTTAATTTCCCGTCTTTTTTAGAAAGTAAATACACATGAGGTGTATTTGTGGCACCATACTTCATTGCAACTTCTTGAGATTCATCATATAAATATTGGAAACCATATCCTTTTCTTTTTGCTAATTTCTGCATTTCCTCATATGAATCACCAGGGGAATTGTTTTTATCATTGCTATTAATGGCAATCACCGGATAACCCTTACTGCTGTATTTCTCATTAAGGTCTATTATCCTCTGTTCATATTTTTTAACAACAGGGCAAGTATTGCATAAAAACACAACAATAAATCCTTTTGCATTCTCTATTTGTGAAAGTGATAAGGTCTGACCGTTGACATTCTTTAGACTAAAATCAGAAGCAATATCACCTACCTTATAAGGCCCGGCACCGCTGACAATTTTAGTAAGTATCAAAACGCTTGCAAATAATAAAACTATTTTTTTCATAACAATTTGGTTTTATTAATTTTAACTATTATATATATAAGTTTATAAGGTTTCTTAACCCTGGTTCATCAATTACTTCTGTATGAAAATGTCTTATTTTTTTTGGGTTATTGAAAAATAGGGTTGCAGGAATATTTCCTTCCCAGGAAGGATCAACTTTATTGATCCATGAGTTGTAATCCATATCCATCATAACAGGCACGTCGAGCGTGATCTTGTTCTTTTTCAGAAATGGAATTAGTTTTTTTTCAATTTGACTTGGAAAATCAAGGCTAATTAATATAAACTTGACCTTCCCTGCATCATATTCTTTTGCAACATTTTCAAAGATTGGTAACTCTGAAACACAAGGAGAACACCATGTAGCCCAAAAATTGATTACAAACAGCTTATTATCAGAACTTTTTAAGATTTGTTCAAGTTCAGGTACTTGAATATACTCAATTTTCTGGCTATATGTATATGGAATATTAACAATGAAAACCAAGGCTAGAGCTAATAAAAGTTGATTTCTTGCTTTCATTGGTAAATAATTTTGATTTTAGTGAAAGTATATCCAACCCCGCCATTAGCGGGGTAATCCACATCAAAAATTTTCATCCTTGTTTGTGCTTAATGAAATAGTCGTTTTATTAAATCTCTTTTATCCTTAACTGTTAATTTGTCATAATGTTCAATTCCATTTTTAAAATTTGTTTATTTAGGATTGATACTAAATGAAAATCATTATCCGCAGTTAAATGACCATCCATAACCAGTATTCATACTTTATTTCATAGCGATTTATGCTAATCGTCGTCTGAACGGTCAAATATTGTGAAAATAACCAGATTTTGAAGCTGATAAAAGGAAACCGGGTGATATTAAGAATTCGATTCAACTTTTAGGAAGAAATGAAGGAGGAGTTTGTAGCTGAACAATAAGTATCTAACACCATCTTTTAATAGTCAGTTATTTAATCCAACAGCGGTTTGGGTCACTTCTTTTCCACCCTGTCATTGCAACATTTCATAATTTTGGTTTGGTTTTTGACGTAAAATTATTTCAGCTTCTTTTGGATAAGAGTTAAAAATTATGACTGATCAGGAACTTAAAATAAAATACAATGGAATTTGCAGCAGTCTTTCTGCCCGCAGACTGAAACCTGCATTTGACCTGCTGGGAAAACTCATTACAGAGAATGGCCTGGGTATTTACTCCGACGAATACAGGAACCTGGAAGAGACCTACTACTATATGCTTAAATATACGGTTGAGGGTATCTTTGACCCTGAACGGCAAAAAATTTATCGCAAATTGATTGTTTCGATTTTCGAACTGGCCGACAAGGTAAACGAAGCTCTCAGACTGAGATTTTCTTCTTCCATAGAGTATGAGAAAAAAAGGATGTTCAGGAACTCTTTTATCACAGACCTTGAGATTTACCTTGCGGAACTGGAAGATTTTTATCTCCATGACAAAGAATTATACCGGTCTGATAAGACTACCTCCAAAGAGGATGAAAGGTCATCTGATTCAAATAATAGTGCTTCAGCGAGTGCAGCTAAAGAAAACAACCAAAAAATGCAGAAGATCTTTTACCACAT
>CAZKMG010000256.1:0-3748 GCA_964553465.1 uncultured Bacteroidaceae bacterium | reverse complement strand
CGAAGAAACAAAACGAATACATAAATTTTTATCTAGTTCGTTGTTGCCGGTCCCATACAAATCGTTTGTGATTACAGCAGTAATGCTTAGCCTCCAGCGTTTTTTTGATCCGAGAAAAATCATGCTGCTATTTGATAATTGTGGTTCCGAAGAGGTTGAAATAAACCAACAGGCCCTGGTAGGCTTACTTATCAACTTTTATAAATATGATTCTCGTATGCCTTTTTATCCTGAAATTGCCAGCAGGCTAAAGATCCTAAATGAAAATCCCAAATTCAAGCGCAATGTAGAGCGCATCATCATCCAGTTTATAAGGACTAAGGAAACTGAAAAACTACAGCAACGGATAAGGGATGAAATTCTTCCGGAAATGATAAAAATAAGCCCCAACCTGAAAAACAAAATTAATCTCGATAGTCTGATGGAAGAAGGCCTTTCGGACGAAAAGAATCCAGACTGGGAGGACTTTCTAAAAAATTCCCCAGGATTACTAAGTAAAATGGAAGAGTTATCAGAACTTCAAATGAAAGGCGACGATGTATTTTTGGGTTCATTTTCGATGCTGAAATCATTTCATTTCTTTAGTGAGATAAGCAACTGGTTTTTGCCGTTTTTCCTTGAAAATCCTGAAATAGCTGAAACTCTGAATATGACTGATCAAACTATCCAACAAATGGTGGAAGTGATTGAACGGGCCCCCTTTTTATGCAATTCTGATAAATATTCATTTTGTTTAAGCATTCAGACACTGCCAAAAGAAAACCTTGCATTTATGACCCAGGCCATGAAAGCCGAGATGGAACAGATACATGACCTAAGGGATGATGAAGAATTACTGAATCCGGGATTCAAAGCAGAGTTTATTTCAAATCAATACATCCAGGACCTGTACCGGTTTTATAAACTATTTCCTCGAAAGGGTGATTTTGAAGATATTTTCAACTGGCGCTTCGATTTTCATAACAAGCTGGCTTTAGGTGATATCTTAAAGGAGGACCTAAAAGTACTGCGGAATATTGCTGAATACTATTTTATTAAAAACCATTTTGAGGAAGCAGCCGGAATTTTCGGGTACCTTTCAGAACAGGAAAAAAGCGGTGAATTATACCAGAAAATGGCCTGGTGCTATCAAAAAATGGGTGATTTTCAAATGGCACTGGATTCTTACCTTAAAGCAGAATTGTATGGTGTTAATCAGCTATGGAATCTCAAAAGGATTGCCCTCTGCTACCGAAACCTTAAAAAGCCAATCAAGGCCCTTGAATATTACCAGGCAGTTGAAAAAATTGATCCTGAGAACCTGGGCAACCAGCTCAACATTGGGAATTGTCTGCTTGAACTTGAGAAGTACGAAGAAGCCCTGAAATGCTATTTCAAGCTTGAATACCTTACCCCTGGAAACAAAAAAGTGTGGCGCCCCATTGCCTGGTGCTCTTTTCTTAGCGGTAAAAAAGATCAGGCTGAAAAGTATTTCCTGAAGCTTATCGACGACGAACCCAACAAACATGATTTCATTAACATGGGCCACGTACAGTGGAGCCTGGGTAATCGTAAGGCGGCACTTGAGTATTATAAGAAATCGATTTCAAAAAGTGGGTTTTCAGAAGCGGAATTCCTGGAGGTTTTCGAGGAGGACCTGTCACATCTCCTCACTCAGGGTGTTAACAACGATGATATTCCGATTATGCTGGATCAGCTGAGGTATTTTCTGGAAGAGTAAATAAACTGACTTTTATATACGCCATAAAAACAAAAACGCCTGAAACAACTATTGTTAAAGGCGTTTATTCATTTTATCTGTTGACCTGCCAGGGCTCGAACCTGGACTTTTCTGATCCAGAGTCAGATGTGTTACCAGTTACACCACAGGTCAGTAAGGGGAGGCAAATTTAAGAAAAATTTTAATATTGAAACATTATATCACCCGAGTTTACATTTTTAAATTCTCTATTAATTTCAATGAAATTTCTGGATATTGCTTCAGGTTTTTTATAAATACCCTGCTTTTCATTTTCTTTATATACTTCTCAATCTTCAGAGCCTGAATAAATGTTGTGCATTCGATTTAGCTAATCAAGCAGCTATTTACATATTTATCAACTCAATAAGCATTTAACGTCGACTTTGGATGTACAAATTATTCAGGCTAATGGTGATAATGACCACAGACTTTTTTATATACAACTATGACCAAAATTTAATGAAATTTTCTGAAGGTGTTCAATGAAATTAAACAAGATACAACATCAATTTTCCAGACAGAAATCCGGCGGGGTTTAAACCCCTCTGTTTATGTCAATTTTTCACTCAATCTATACCTCTATATTCAACTTTTTGACGAATTTTTTTGCTCTGAAATAAAGATAAGTTACTGAATACTATCGGATTTTAACTCCTATTCCATTGTCCGTTAATGACTTGTCTATAAAAAGAATATTCCTAAAGTTTGTGCTGAGGTTTCGTCTTAGTAGTTTAGCATAAACCTCTAAAAAACCAGATAATAATGCTGGGTCCTTATGAAAATGAACCTGGTTTATTAATGGATTAAAAATACTAAAAATAAAAACCATGGATTAGGTTACCTTAAACCCTCTTCTATTTGTTATTTAATTCAAATTTTTGCTTTAATGAACTTTTCACAAATAGATCACTATTCTCTCCAGATCCATAAGCCCTGTTTGGCCCCCCTTGACGAAAATCACCTCCATATCTGCCTCCTCCCATATCTTCTCCCATTCCTCCACGTCCTCCACCATAATACCCTCCTCCACCATATCTCCCCATATATCTGCCATCATGTTTCCCTCCTCCGGATGTGGATGAATTTAATGCATTTACTTTAACATTTAATATTAACAACTCATTCAAATGAAGCAAATTCTTAGCAATCAGTTCATTTAACGGAATAGATATTTCATAACAAAGTTGTTGAATACTATCTGTTCCAATGCTGATATTTATCCCATCCTCATTGATTAATGGCAGGTTACCATTTTCAGTTTTGAATCCTTTGGCTGTAACAGTTGTAAGTTGTGATTTATAGTCGTTTATCAAGGTGCTCTGACTATACATATTTCGCCTTTGGTCAGCAATATCATTATTTTTGACATTTTCCTTATTCTCTTTATTTTCATCATTACGAAATTCTAACGGTGGAAAGATGATGGAAGAACTGAACTTGATATTCTTTACTTTGGAGGAGAGATTTATCTGCCATCCAGCCATAATAAGTTTCCTGATTTTTAATGGATCTTCAGAAACAAAACATAAAAATAAGTGTGAGCTATCATTTGCGATGGAATACATTTGACCTATTCCTGAACCATAAAAATTAAATGGTTTTTTCCACTCATTATTTTGCCCATCCACAATTATTTTTTTTGCCTGCCACTCTGCTTTTGAAACATCGTTCTGTGCAGATGCACTTATTCTTAAGATCATGATAAGCAGCAATGCTATTTTGATTGTTTTCATTTGGATTGAATTTTAACTCAAATCAATTTAACATTGTGTAACTTATTGTAAATGTATTAATTGATGAGATTTATTTAAATGTGAATAGATGTATGTTCCTTTAAATAAAGGACGTTAACAGAGTTTTATTTTTTTTAAAGGTATAGCATTTTTTGACTGCCATTCATAATAGTATATTGTTTTTTTAGGTATCCAATTAATCAATTTTAATTACTGATGTTAATAATTATATATTTTTATTGATGCTTCTCCATTCTAAGTTCACAAGCCAACT
>CAZKMG010000255.1:0-5841 GCA_964553465.1 uncultured Bacteroidaceae bacterium | reverse complement strand
GCATTAAGAATACTAAGTGTTTTCTTATATTTCCCTAATTCGGAATTAATTTCAGCCATCTTAAATTTTATTGTCAGCGAATTTTCAGAATCCTGCTTTTCTATCTTATTTAATATTTTTAAAGATTTTTCAGATTTTTTATTGATATTTAGTAATTCAGCATAGCCCATAGCATACCAGAAATTATCAGGTTCAATTTCGTAGGCTTTTTTCAAGAACTCTTCAGCTTTTTTATTATCATTCAATGCTGAAAATATTGTACCTAATTCATAATAAGCAGCATCACATAAGGGATTAACTTTAATGCAATTTGAATAAAGTGCAATAGCTTCATTAATATCACCTATCATTTTTTGTCTAGAAGCCTCTATCAACGCATATTGGTATGAATAATTTTCTTTAATTGGTGATTTTTCAATCTGTCCATATCCGAGCAGACACCAAACTGATAATACGATTATTAAAATATTTTTCATTTAATTATTTTTTTCCTGTGTGACCAAAGCCACCTTCACCACGAAAAGATAGTTCCAAGGAGTTAACTTGATCCCATTCTATGGTTTCATGCTTAGCAATAATCATTTGGCATATTCTTTCGCCATCATTAATAACAAAGTCGCTATCCGATAAATTTATCAAAATTATACCTATTTCGCCTCTATAATCACTATCAATAGTCCCAGGCGTATTTAAAACAGTTATTCCATGCTTTATAGCAAGACCACTCCTAGGCCTTATTTGAGCTTCAAATCCTTCAGGCAGCTCTATATATAAACCTGTTGGAACAAGTAGTCTTGATAAAGGTTTTAATATCTGAGGCGTGTCGAGATTTGCTCGAAGATCCATTCCGGCAGAAAATGAAGTACTATAAGATGGAAGATTATGTTTTGATTTATTGACAATTTTAATTTTCATATCATAAATTATTATTTTTTAAGTATAAAATTTTTTAATACCCCGGATCGTTTTTCAATAACGTAGAAAATACCAATATATGTAAGAATAATGAAAGAATTAATTAAATACTTTATAATTAGATTCCCACTTTCAAACCAGTGAGAAAAGAGATAAAAAATAAACCCGACAAAAACATAAAAAATCATTTTTCTTAAATCATAAGGTACCTTAAAATATTTTTGCCCATATATAAAGCAAACCATAACCATTACGAAATAGCTTACAAAATGTCCCCAAGCTGAAGCATAAAATCCATATTTAGGAACAAAAAAATAATTTATAAATATAGTAATCACTGCTCCTAAGCCTACCAGATAAGCACCATATATAGTTTTATTGGTGAGTTTGTACCAAATAGAAAGATTAAAAAATATACCCATTAACAAATTGGCAAAAAGAACAATTGGAACAATTCCAACACCCTCTCTGAAATTCTTTCCAATAAATAATACAAAAATATCCATAAATAATAATACCATAAGGAATATGACCATTCCAGAGAATACAAAATATTTCATAACAACAGCATAAATATTTCTTGCATCTATTTCATCTTTTTTTGAAAAAAAGAATGGTTCAGCCGCATACCTAAACATCTGTATAAAAAGAGTCATCAAAACTGCGAGTTTAATATTTGCTCCATAAACTCCTAATTGCTCCATAGGATGATTAACAGCAGGAATAAGATGTTTGAGCAGAACCCTGTCAAGAGCCTCATTTACTGTTCCTGCCAATCCGGCTATAAGCAGGGGTAAGCTATATTTGATCATCTTTTTCAATATTTCCTTCCGGAATTTACCAGTAACCTGCAAAATCTCTTTTGAAAGCAAAATAACTTTAACAAAACTTGATAATACATTACTTATAAAAACGTATCCAACTCCAATCTGAGGATTATAAATTTTATTTATAAAAGTATGATCGTTGATATGCTTCGGGCAATAATAAAGTAAAAACCAATTGGCTAAAATGTTGACACCTATTTCTGCGACTCTGATCATTGTATATTTAAACGCCCTATTTTCAAGTCTGAGTCGAGCAAAAGGTATAGCGGTAAAAGCATCAAGACCTACAATGATACCAATATAAATAATAAATTCAGGATAGTATGAATAATCAATTGCCCTTGCAATTTGCTTTGAAAAAGTAGTTGTTAATAGAATAAATAATAGTGAGGTGATAGATAGTGAAATAAGTGCAGAACGATATACATCATTTTTATTATTATTTTTATCAGCATACCTAAAAAACCCTGTTTCCATCCCATATGTAAGAATAACCATCAAAAAAACCACATAGGCATAAAGTTCTGTAATTATACCATATTGAGCTTTGCTAAAAATTCTTGTGTAAAATGGGGTTAAAAGCACATAATTCATTAAGCGTGGAATAACAACTCCAAAACCATATACAGCGGTCTGTCCAGCTAATTGCTTTATGTAATTCAAAGTCTAAATGAATTTTCCTGCAAAGGTAGCAGTTATTTCTCCAGTATATCAAGACAGGTTTTCAGATTATTACCAACAAATTTGAAATTTTGATTTATTAATTTGCCCGGTAATACCTTTTGTCCTTTAAGCAGGAATACACTGCCTGAAGAAAATAAACATTTAATAAGAAAAGATGGTTTTGTAAAAATTGCAGGTCGATTTAATTTAAATGCAACTTCTTTTGTAAACTCAAAATTATTTATAGGTTCCGGACATACAATATTGATCACTCCATATATCTTTTTATCAATAATAAATTCAATTGCATTGATTAGATCATTGATCAAAATAAAAGAAAAGCCTTGTTTACCATTACCTATCTTCCCTCCTATTCCTAGTTTAAAGATTCTTCTTGTAACCGGATAAGCGCCTCCTTCTCTGGAAAAGACGACCCCAAGTCGCATAATAGTTAGATTTACATTAAAATCGGAAACCTTTTTAGCAGCAGATTCCCATTCAATCACTATTTTTGCAAGGGGATTATCTGCGTATTCAAAACTATTTTCATCATGTTCATTTCCATCTTCGTAAATTCCAACTGCAGAAGCATTAATTAAATGAGAAGGTTTATGATCAAGTAACGAAATTGCCTGAACCAGATTATTCGTTAATTCAATTCTGCTTTTATAAATAAGCATTTTCCTTTTGCTTGTCCATCGTCCATTAATAGAATGTCCAGCCAAATTGATGATTACATCTAATCCATTTATTTTATCTGCGATTAATTGATGTGAAGAATATAGACTATGACCTGGTATTTCAACTAACTCATATTTTCGAAGTTTATCCTTAAGAGCAGTACCAATGAGGCCAGAAGAACCAATAATTCCTATTTTTTTATTCATGCTTTTCATTATTGCAAAATAATTTTTCTAATAAACTTACTATAAATTAATTATTAAATAATTTTTTATTTTACATCTAAGCGTATTCCTTTACCATTCATTGCATTTGGTTAAAATATTATTAATATTTTTGTCATCTGAAAATTTAATATTATGAACAAAGTATATTCTATTATAATTCTTATATTTTTCTTTTTCAGTCACAATTTAAGGGGACAAGTAAATTCATCTTCATTAGATTCAAAAATATTGATTCATACCAGTTTGGGAGAAATTACCCTAAGGTTGTATAAGGATACACCTCTTCATCGTAGTAATTTTATAAATCTTGTAAAAGAACAGTATTTTGATAATCAGATTTTTCACAGGGTAATTAAAGATTTTATGATTCAAGGGGGAGATCCTAATTCCAGAAATGCCGACAAAGGGGTTCTGTTAGGACAAGGTGGACCAGGTTACTCGATACCTGCAGAAATTAATCCTAAATATTATCATAAAAAAGGAGCTCTTGCTGCTGCTAGAAAAGGAGATTCTGTAAATCCCGAAAAATCCTCATCAGGTTCACAATTCTATATTATTCAAGGAACTATTTTCACCGAATCTCAGTTAAACAATATGGTAAAACAGGGAACGCATGCGCCATTTACTCCTCAACAAGTTAAGGATTATTGCACGATTGGAGGTTCTCCACATTTAGATGGTTCTTACACTGTTTTTGGAGAAATTGTATCAGGTTTCGATGTACTTGATAAAATAGCCAATTCTGATGTTGACGCATACGACAGGCCAATCAACGACATAAAATACACCATAAAAATTATTAATTAAAATAATTAAGATAACTTTTTATTTATTTCTATTCTTTAAAAAATATCTTCTCATGTTAGATAAAATTGATAATATATTAAAAGAAACTGAAAATTTTGTTCCAGGTTCACAAGCGGAATTAGAAGATTTTCGAATAAAATACATGAGCAAAAAAGGTATTCTTTCACAATTGTTTATTGATTTTAAAAATATTTCAAATGATAAGAAAAAAGAAGTTGGGCAAAAGCTAAATATGCTAAAACTAAGTATCCAAGATAAGATTGATTATTATAAGCAGTTTGTATTCGATGAAGAACAAGTTTCTAAACAAATTGATTTGACCTTACCCGGAGAAGTAATTACTCCAGGTGCAAGGCATCCTATTTCAATCGTAAAACATGAAATCATTGAAATTTTTTCAAGAATTGGTTTTACAGTATCTGAAGGACCAGAAATTGAGGATGACTGGCATGTTTTTACTGCCTTAAATTTTCCCTCCGAGCATCCGGCACGGGATATGCAGGATACATTTTTCATTGAAAAAGATCCTGACATATTATTACGAACACATACATCTTCTGTTCAAGTAAGGGTAATGGAAAATTCCCAACCTCCTATCCGCAGTTTAATGCCAGGCAGAGTTTTCAGAAATGAAGCAATTTCAGCTCGTGCCCATTGTATTTTTCATCAATTAGAAGGTCTCTATATTGATGAAAATGTATCTTTTGCAGATCTTAAGCAGTGTTTGATGTTTTTTGCTGTTGAAATGTTTGGGGTAAAAACAAAAATACGATTAAGGCCATCCTTTTTCCCATTTACTGAACCTTCTGCTGAGATGGATGTAAGTTGTAATTTGTGCGGAGGGAAAGGCTGTAATGTTTGCAAATACACCGGATGGTTGGAAGTATTAGGTTGCGGAATGGTTGATCCTAATACTCTTGAATATAATCACATTGATAGCCAGAAATATACTGGTTACGCTTTTGGTATGGGAATAGAAAGGATTGCAATGCTAAAATTTCAGATTCGGGATTTAAGATTATATTTCGAAAATGATGTTAGATTTTTGAGACAATTTCATAGTACCATCTAGTTAATCTTTTACAGTTTCTTTTTCTACGACTGCAAAAACATTGAATAGAACAAGTTTATTCATTAATTCTTATTTCAAAATCAATTTCCATTGTTTTCCTATAAGTTTCATATACACCACAATATTTTTCTCTGGACATTTCCACTGCTTTCTGAACTTTATCGATAGCTATATCTTTGCCTTCTATGTTGAAAATTAACTTCATTTTATAAAAAAATTTTGGATGTTCTTCTGTAATATCCCCTTCAACAGTCATTTTAAAACTATCAAATTGAACCCTCATTTTCTTTAATAAAGATACTACATCCATACCCGTACAACCGCCTAATGCAAGAAGCATAAAAAGCTTTGGTCTTGGCCCCAGGTTTTTTCCTCCATTTTCCAAAGAAGCATCAATGTATATTTTATGTTCGTTCACTTCTGCTTCAAAAGACAAATCATTTAACCAGTTCAGAGAAATAGATTCTTTCATATGATATAACATTAAGAATTAATTTGATTCGTAATATATTAAATCAGAAAAGGCGGTTTTGATTTTGTTGTATTTTCCCTAGATGCTGGTATGCAATTTGAGTTGCTTCCCTTCCTCTTGGGGTTCTTTTTATATATCCTTCTTTTATTAGAAAGGGTTCATATACTTCTTCTATTG
>CAZKMG010000254.1:0-5890 GCA_964553465.1 uncultured Bacteroidaceae bacterium | reverse complement strand
CTAATTCTTTGTATATTATTTTCAGGAATATCAAGAAATCTTAAAATGTGATGCCATGCATTTCCAAAGTTGCTATCAGAATGTTCAGGAGGGACGCATCTTTCATCACCCCAATATATGTAAACCTTTTCCCAATTGATTTTTTTCAGATCAGTGTTTTTTACTTTATCAAATATTTTTAGAGGAGTTGATCCACCTGAGAGGGCAAAATGATAGTTGTCTCTTTTTGAAATTATTGCAGCACTATCCTTCCTTATAAAACTAAAGAAATTCAGTGCCATCTGTTCAATGCTTCCAAAAATATTTATTTCAGGTTTATATTTAAAGTTCACAGTATATTCCATCATTTGCAAGATTTTTGCAAGGGTAGCGCCAATGAATCCATGGCTCTTCGATAAGATTATCTGCAACATCAGGTCCCCATGTGCCAGCAGGGTATCCATATAATGGAAAATTTGGTTCCTCACTCCAAATTTCCTGGATTGGGCTTAAATATTGCCATGTTGTTTCTACAGCATCACCTCTTGAAAAAAGAGTTGAATCATTGTTCATACAATCGAGAAGAAGACGCTCATAAGCTTCAGGAAGGTGGACATCACCTAGTGATGAATAATGAAAATCCATATTTACATCCTGAACTGTAAAACCTGCTCCAGGAACTTTCATCCCAAATTTAAGTAATAATCCTTCGTCAGGTTGAATTCTGATAACCAGCTGATTAGAATCACCAGGTTTACCATCCTGACTGCAGAATAAATGATGTGGTGTTGGTTTAAAATAGATTACTACTTCGGAAACCCTTATTGGTAGACGTTTTCCAGTTCGAATATAAAATGGCACTCCTTGCCACCTCCAATTGTCTACATGTACTTTGAGAGCTACATAAGTTTCAGTTTTTGATTCGGGATTAACATGCTCCTCCTCCCGATATCCTAAGAATTTCTCGTTATTAATCAATGAAGATGTATATTGGCCACGGATTATATCTTTATTAATCTTTCCCTTCTCTAATGGCCTTAAAGATTGAAAAACTTTCAAAGTTTCATTTCTAATATTATTTGAATCTGCCATTGAGGGTGGTTCCATTGCAATAAGTCCAACCAGTTGTAACAGATGATTCTGAACCATATCCCGCAATGCACCTGAGTTATCATAATAATTTCCTCTCTTTTCGATTCCGATTGATTCAGCACTTGTTATTTCAATATGATGAATATAATTTCTGTTCCATAAAGGTTCAAATATATAATTGGAAAAGCGTGCAACGAGTATGTTCTGAACCGTCTCTTTTCCGAGGTAATGATCTATCCTGTAGATTTGATCTTCTTTAAAGTGTTTTAGTAATTCCATATTCAGCAAATTTGCTGAATAATAATCTACACCAAAGGGTTTTTCAATAACCAGCTTGCAATCCGGATGGTTTAAGTTTTGACTTGCCAACAATGAAGGAATCTTTTCATAAAGCACTGGCGGAGTTGCCATGTAGAATATTATTTTATTGTCAAAATGATACATCTGATTCATCCTGGTAATAATATGCTTTAACTTCGAATACGTGGATAAATTATAAGGATCCAGCGATTTATAATGAAGTTTAGAAATAAAACTTTTAAGCAAGGTTTTATCATTTTTATCCTGGATGCCAGGAAATGTCAAAATTGCAGACATCATTTCCTGCCTGAAATTATCATTATTCAGTTCTGTTCGGCCGAGGCCAAGAATTGCAAATTCTACAGGTAATCTTTTTTGTTTAAATAGATTAAAGAGCGCGGGTACCAGCTTGCGATGGGTCAGGTCACCAGATGCTCCGAAAATTACAAGTAAGTGATTTTCAGGAATTTGCATAAAAATATCTTATAATGATTGTATATAAAGATCGTAAACATCAGGCTTGGAAACAAATGAATTCTATGATTGGAGTTATATAACTGAGAAAAAAATTATTCAGGGATGGTTGAAGCGGCTGTGGAGACTGAATATGTTGTAAAGAACCCTACCGCATTATTATTAATATTTGATCTCACATTTGCAGAAGGGCCACTGAATAAAGGTGTTTTTGGTGAGATTTCTGACTGTGCTTCTGTGAGGAATTTATAATATTCCTCGGTTATTCCGTTAAGTTCAAAAGTAATTTCATCTCCTTGATTAGCTTTCTCGTTATACTTACGGTCACTTAGAAATTGAGAAATGATTCCATTCGTATATCCCCCATCAAAGAATTCATCACTCTGAAATATATATTCTTGTAAAGAATCTGTCAGAAGTACATTATTTTTATAAACCTTAAATACATAAAAGTTTTTAACACCTGCCGGATCTGTTGCAAATAAATGTACCTGCCATCCTGAAATAAATGCTGAGGATAAATAACTAAGCTCGATAAAGTCTATTGGAACTACCTCAGGCATAGTGGAGATGGCAGAATAAGATTCCATTTCCCCGTCTTTGTTAATGTCAACATTCTCAACTGAAAGCTTATATGTCTTTCCAGGAGTCCCTGAAAAATTACTTGATGTTTCATATAATCCAGGAATAGTATCGTTCTCCTGCAGGAGAAATTCTCTCGTTCCGTCAAATAACCTGACATCTGCACCTGATATTCCCTGAACAGGTTGGTTAGAAAAGTAATTTGCAGTAGTCGCTAGACGGATTTCATGGATCTTTTCTTGAGTAGTTATTTCTCCATAAATTGAAAGCTGAACAGTTGAACTATCAAGATCTATTGAAATCTTCTCTGTACATGAATAAAAAAAGAATGGTATATGAAAAATAAAAATATATATGTAATTATTTAATTTCATCTAAGTCAAAATTTAAAATTATATGAGAGTGAAGGTATAATTGAAAAAAGGTAGGTTTTCTCAGCATATGTAACTGAGGGATCATCTTTATCCTGCACAAAATTAATAGCCCAGGTATTTTTTCTCCCGTATGCATTATAAACAGAAAAATTCCACTCTCCACTCCATTTCTTATTAGGTTTCTTCTTTTGCTCTATAATAATTGAAAGATCAAGCCTGTGGTAGGCTGGCATCCTGTAAGTGTTTCGATTTGAATAAGAAGGAACTATTGCTCCCAGAATTTCATATCTACCTGTTGGGAAAGTCACAGGATTACCTGATGCATAAATCCAATTAGTCCCAAATGCGATCCTTTGGCTTAATTGATAATTCAATACAATAGCCAGATCATGAGGTTTATCGAAAGGAGCAGGATATACTTCCCCATGATTGATTTCTTTAATAATCCGTTCTGCTTTAGATAAAGTATAAGCTATCCACCCATCCAGCCGTTTCATTGAAAATTTGATAAGGAATTCAAGCCCGAAAGAATGTGCAGTGCCTGTTCTGACTTCACCTTCGAGCAAAGGATTAAGTAGTAATTGTGCATGATCTTTAAAATCAATAGTATTTCTCATTACCTTATAAAATGCTTCAACTGAAGTTTCAATAGAATTATTCTGCATATTCTTAAATAAACCGACAGATACCTGGTCGGAAACCTGGGGCTTAATATTTGGGCTTGAAGGAAACCAGACATCAAGTGGGGTTCCGGATGTTG
The DNA here is from genome assembly GCA_964553465.1 of uncultured Bacteroidaceae bacterium. Classification (GTDB taxonomy): domain Bacteria; phylum Bacteroidota; class Bacteroidia; order Bacteroidales; genus CAZKMG01. Next base: position 2,329 of record CAZKMG010000254.1, on the reverse strand, counting down.
AGTTTTGAGCAAGTTGAATATACTGTCGGGTTCGGGCAAAGCTGGCTTTTACCGACATTGCATCATTTAAGGAATATGTCAAGCCAAGTCTTGGTTCCAATCCTGCATAAGTATTAAACAATTCACCTTTTTTGTAAATGGTTGAATCGATTACATTAAATGTATTATCAAAATTATATATAGTTGCTTTTCCAAAATTCTGAAATACGGATAACCTGACTCCTACTTTAATACCAAACTTTTTGTTAAGCTGAGTTTCGGAAAGGAGGTAAATACCATGTTCCATAGCGTAATGATCAGGCAAAATGAATTTCGTGAAAAGAGTTTCTGGTCCTGTCCCTTTTGCAGTTCCTGGCATGAAATGATGATATGTGGATATTCCTCCAGCCTTTATGGTGAAAGTTGGATTAAGGTAATATATAAAATCTGTTTTGAAGCTGATATCTTTAAGAGCTGAATTCCACTTGAATGAATTTGGTTGACCATCCGGGGTCCCGAGCTCATAATTATAGTTTGAATGAATCAAACTAAAATTACTAAACAACTTTCTTGAGAAGAGATGATTCCATCTTAAAGTAAATGTTTTGTTCCCAAATTCCATACCTGCAAATTGATTCCGGAACACATCCCTGCCAAAATATCCAGATATGAAAATTCTGTTATTATCATTAAAGGTATGATTCAACTTTGCATTGAAATCATAAAAGTAAAGCTTATTATCCCTGATATCTTTATTACTTGAAAGTGGAAGAAAGAGATCAGCATATGTTCTTCTTCCTGAGATAATAAAGGATGTTTTATCATTATGAATTGGGCCTTCCAGTGTCAACCTGCTCGAAAGGATTCCAATCCCACCCGAACAAGAGAAATTCTTGCTATTGCCATCTTTCATCCTGACATCAAGTAGGGATGATAATCTGCCTCCATTACTTGCAGGAATATCTCCTTTGTATAACTTAACATCTTTAATTGCATCACTATTAAAAACTGAAAAAAAACCAAGAAGATGGGATACATTATAAACAGTTGCCTCATCCAGAAGGATTAGATTCTGATCACTGGCACCTCCTCTCACGCTAAAACCTGATGATCCCTCAGACGTATTTTGAACTCCGGGAAGCAACTGAATTGCCTTAAGTATATCGACTTCTCCAAATAAAGCAGGGATTTTGTTAATTGATTGTATATTAAGATAAATTGTGCCAGTTTCCAGTGAGGTTATATGGCTATTTTTTTTCTGTGCAGTGACTACTATTTCTTCAATTTGCTGAAGGTCCTTGATTAGTTCAATATCCATAACATAGTCTTCGGTTAAAAGTACCTCCTTCTCTACCGTGATATAACCGATAAAAGAACAGCCAATAGTATATTTGCCATTAGGAACGGAAACTGAATAAAAGCCATATGAATTCGTTACTGCACCCAGTCCTAGCTCCTTAATATAAACATTTGCTGCAATAAGATTTTCTCCGGTTTTTGCATCCTTCACATGGCCTGAAATTATGGATAATTTTTCGAGATTAGGGATCGCCCCATAAAATAAGGATCGTATAATTATCTGAAATGATATTACCAGAATAATTCTATTTCTCATCAGATCAAAATTTCAAACAATTATTATTTAAAGAAATTTCCCTATATTAATGATTTATCTATTAATTCTTCTTATTAATTTCTATTCTATTTATGATTTCCAAATACAAGTAATGAATGACCTTTTTTGAATTTGATAAGATAAAAACTCCTCTTTTTGAATCAGAGATTACCTTATATAATATAAGTTAATGTAAATAGATACTTTAAGGACCTATCATTCAAAGATTTGGTTAGTTCAAAGGAAATCCATTGAAACTTTATAAATTATTTATTCAGAGGTATGGTATTAAAGACAAAGATCGCTTGCAATCTGAATAAGTGATGTATTATCCAGACTATGCCGCTAAACCTTTCATTTTTCTATTCCTCTTTGTAAATGATATAAAAAATTTATAAATTAATTTGACTGAGTGCATCAATGAAGGCTTCTACAGATGCTGTAATAATATCGGTTGAACCAGAAAATCCATAATATATAGCCCCTTTATGTTCAATCTGTATATGTACCTTTCCCAAATCATCACTTCCACGTGTAATTGCCTGAACAAGAAACTCTTCCAATCGAACTTTTTTAGTTACAATTTGCTTTATCGCATTAAAAGCAGCATCAATAGGACCATTCCCAGTAGCACAAACAGTATGTTTTTCATTGTGCATTTTCAGAGTAACCGTTGCAGTTGGAAAAAAAAAAAAAAAAAAAAAAAAAAAAAAAAAAAAAAAAAAAAAAAAAAAA
>CAZKMG010000253.1:4272-5891 GCA_964553465.1 uncultured Bacteroidaceae bacterium | reverse complement strand
GGTGAGGAAGAATTTGTGAGAGACATATAAAAATAATTTGAAGCAGCATGTGCCTGAGCTGTAATGTGCATAATTACTGGGTGAATACTTCCAATCTCCTGTCGTGCATTATAAAAAGACTGAAAAATCAAGTCAGTATTCAACTTTCTATACTCCCTATATAGTTCAGGAAATCTTACATCATAACAAATTAATAATCCACAAACTATACCATTAAGTTTAAATGTAACAAAATGATCTCCTGGTGTAAAGTATTTCAAATCACCCGGTGTACAAAACCGCTTGTCATATCTGTCTGCAATTTTACCATCCGAAGTTATTAGATATAAGCTGTTCTGAGGTTTATTATTTCCGCTTAGATGGTGGATTGAACCAAGAATTACATAAATATTTAATTTTTTCGCCAATGCAAGGATAGAATCGGTTGCCTGATATAATTCATTCCATTTAAAATTATCAAGCGACTTCATATCAACACCTGGATATCCTGACAATGCACATTCTGGAAAATGAACGATTTTTGCTTTTTTTAGTTTTGATTCAATCATTTGTTTTTCAATCCACTGTAAATTCTCTTTAATGTTTTCAGAAACAGGAAATTGACATGATGCAATACGTATTTTCCCTTTCTCGGAATCATTCTGCAAACTTTGTGAATATAAATACGAGGATACAGGGATAATTACTTGACTTATCCATAAAGTAAAATTTAATAAAATGAATTTGCCCATATTTGTATCTTTTTTAATAAAACGAGAATTATATATACACTAAGATTGAGTATTAAAATAATCCTTTTCTCTATATGAATGAAGATAATTATTTTAATATAAAAATAACAAGGGGGATAATATTTATCCCCCCTAACTGATAAAATTTTTTTTATATAAATATCCGAGTTTATAAACCAGGATTTCTTGGTCAAACTATCTGAATGAAATTCCCAAACCAGCCGTTAAGACGTTATAATTTGACCTTGTGTAGTCGAATTGAATTGTAAGAACACTCAATTTAAGACGCACACCTGCATTCAACCTCAGGTTTTTATTATTTTCCATGTCCAGATTGATGGGATCTTTGATGATCCCTTCTCCCTGAATATTATTCACAATAACTTCTCCATATTGATCATTATCAACCGTTTCAATCGATGGGAAAGGATAATTACCGGTCAAGCCAAGGTTAACTTTTGAACTGCTGTAACCAATTGCCTGGTAAAAAGAAATTACAGGTAAGGTTTCAGAAATCACAATATTTGCAGTCCAAGCAGAAATTCCCAATTCCAGTTTCTGATCTAGCCAAACATTAGGATCATTTACATAATCATGAGCCACATCATCTACAATATCCAATGGGTCATAATTTATATTAACATAGGTTGATAGTTTAGTATATGCACCCTGAGCAGAAATATCTAAAATAGGGATGCTCTTTAATACCGGAATATGTTGACTTATAGAGTGTTTTAAACCTATACCCCAAAGGCCAATATTACCAGATTTACCTAGATCAATACTCGGAAGGAACCTTACACTCATATCGGTTCCAAGAGGCAAACCTACACCCAACTGAACCATCGGTAAGGGAAGGACCTTGATACCTGTCCCATTAGGTAGATC
>CAZKMG010000253.1:0-4262 GCA_964553465.1 uncultured Bacteroidaceae bacterium | reverse complement strand
ATACCTGGCATATTCGACGGGACCAATTCCCTGGACATTTCTTGAATAAATCATTTCTGGCAGGATATCGGTCTCTTTACCAGCAATAGTAGGACTCTCACTTCCTATATAACTTAAATCAGAACTAAATTTAAGATCATCCAGGTTAAACATTTGATCAGCAGTTGGAGCAAAGGCAGCATTCACAGTTATTGTAATATCGAAACCGCCAAGTTTATGAGGTTTTGCAGTATTATACCAGCCTGCATTCAGGTTGGCGCCTAAAATATTTGCCCAAGGACGTAAATATTCTTGAAAAAGTATTTCACCATCAGAGATACCTCCCTTGAGGAAATCTACTTGATCAAGCTGTGCATAAGTCAAAGGTATTAAACCAAAGGTCATTATCAGACTGATAAAAAAATAGCGAATTTTTTTCATGCTTAAAGATTTTAATATTTATAAATACTTATTGTAAATTATTTAAAATTGATCTTAAAAGAATTTATAATCTTACGAATATCTAATAAGACTGTAAAAAATAAAAAATTGTTGCATAAAATGTATAAAAGAAAATTATAAGGAAAATGAAAATTTATTTTTTAAACTTAATTTTAGTCCGAATTTTTCTTTCATTCTTTTATCGAACCTGGTTTTTAAATTATTTATAACAAAGAAAAAGAAGAAACTTGATAGTCCCCTCTTTACAAATATTGCGATTTTAATTCAATAAAATAATTTTTCATTCATATGAAATTACTAATTAAATAAGAACTATTATACTGGCCGAAAATATCAGAATAATAAATGAAGGTCTATTGAACAGTTCATCTTACAACAATCTCATTTATTTTTAATGACTATATTAATTCTAATTTATGATTCCTTAAGGCAACAACAGGATTTTAAATAAATTATTTGTATATTTTGTTGATATTTAAGATGACATTATATAAAAATAATGTTTTTTATAAGATATTATTAAATATTTAACAATAATATCAATCTCTGAAAAGTTTTTATATAGTCTTTAAGGATAGTTTAAATTTTTTAAAATTAAAACACAAAATTATGTCAAAAGAGAAAACAGTAATTTCCGGAAAAGATAAGAAAGTTGCACAATTAAGTTTGAAAGAAAAAAGAGCTGCTAAAAAAGCCAAACAGCAGGAAAAGAAAAATAAATAACCTTACTATAAAATTATGGCTGGATGTATTACATGAATTGTTTTATAAAGGAATATTAAATAATAATTCATTTGTTGACAGATTAGAATTAAATACCACTCTCTATTACATTATTATTGTAATAATTACTTTATAAGATACAAAGTTCATATAAGGTTCTTTTCCTTGATTTTCATTTTTAGGTCAAACAAGATCTAGGATTTGAATTAAAAATGATAATTTTGGATTTCTACTCCACACCATAACTCAATAATTTTGAAATGACCTTAAATCAGCCTCTGGCAGATCGCATGAGACCGAAAAATCTTAATGATTATTCAGGTCAAGAGAAAATAGCTGGAAAGAATGGAGTGATCACCAAGATGATTGAAAGTGGAAATATTGCTTCAATTATTCTCTGGGGTCCACCTGGGGTTGGTAAGACAACACTGGCAAGAATTATCTCGAATAGCCTTGAAAGGCCTTTTTATACTCTGAGTGCAGTTAGTTCGGGAGTAAAGGATGTCAGGGAAATGATTGAAAAAGCGAAAAAGACACAGTTTTTCGATAAACCCTCTCCAATTTTATTTATTGACGAAATTCACCGGTTCAATAAGTCACAGCAGGATTCATTACTAAGTGCCGTGGAACAGGGAACTATTAGTTTAATTGGGGCCACAACTGAAAATCCATCATTTGAAGTGATCTCTCCCCTACTCTCACGCTGCCAGGTATATATCCTAGAAAGCCTTGGGAAAGAAGAATTACTTAAACTGATTGAAAAAGCTCTTCATCATGACATTTTTTTAAAGAAGCTTAATATTAAAATTAAGGAAGACGAAGCTTTTTTGCAGTTTTCAGGCGGAGATGCAAGGAAGTTATACAATGCACTTGAACTTATTGTTAATACTAAACTTGCTGAGCAAAAAAATGATAAAATACCTATTGAAATAACGAATGCAGACGTAATAAGGATAATTCAGGAAAATTTAGCCTTATATGATAAGGGTGGAGAAATGCATTATGATATTATTTCTGCATTTATCAAGTCAATTCGGGGAAGTGATCCTGATGCTTCTATTTACTGGTTAGCAAGGATGATTGAAGGAGGAGAAGATCTTAAATTTATTGCGCGCCGCTTATTGATACTAGCCGCAGAAGATATCGGCCTTTCCAATCCAAATGCATTGCTGATAGCCAATAATTGTTTCCAAGCTGTGCATACAATTGGTTATCCTGAATCAAGGATCATATTGGCAGAAGTAACAATTTATCTGGCATCTTCTCCCAAGTCGAATTCTGCTTATGTAGCAATAGACTCTGCTCTGGCAAAGGTGAGGGAAACAGGAAACCTTTCAGTGCCTCTGCATTTACGCAATGCCCCAACTCGTTTAATGAAAGACATCGGGTATGGAAAAGATTATAAATATGCTCATTCATATAACGATCATTTTATTGAAGAAAACTATTTTCCTGAAAAATTGAAAGAGAAAACCTTCTATGTTCCAGGGGACAATCAAAGAGAATTAGAAATAAAGGAAAGGTTGAAAATATTGTGGAAAGGAAGATATTAAATCCTCAAAACAGGCAACTAATTGGTTTATAAAAAAAAGAGGAAAATAATACTAAAATATTTTTGCTTTTATATCAATACACTTCTGTTAAACTACTATAAATGAACTATATATTGAAAATAAAGGGTATACCTCAATTAAAATATACAGATGGACAAAATTTCTTTCTGTTAGCAGGACCCTGTGTTATAGAAAGTAGAGATAATGCCTTTTTTATTGCCGAAAAAATAAAAGAATTAACAGATAAGTATAAGATTCCTTATGTTTTTAAAGGGTCCTATAGAAAAGCTAATAGATCCAGGATAGATTCATTTTCTGGGATAGGCGATGAAAAAGCATTAAGAATTCTTGAAGAAGTAAGAAGATCTTTTGAGATTCCAGTAATTACTGATATTCATTCAGCTGATGAAGCAGCAATGGCAGCTGAATTTGTCGATATTTTACAGATACCGGCCTTCCTCTGCAGACAAACAGACATACTTGTTGCTGCTTCAAAAACCGGCAAGTGGGTCAATGTAAAAAAGGGGCAATTTGTTTCTCCCGAATCTATGATTTTTGTAATAAATAAAATCATTGATTCCGGTAATGAGAAGGTAATGATAACAGACCGTGGTACTATGTTTGGGTATCATGATATAGTAGTTGATTATAGGGGTCTCTTTGAAATGAAAAGTTTTGGTAAACCAGTAATACTTGATGTAACTCATTCCCTGCAACAACCTAATCAAACAAGCGGTGTGTCGGGAGGTAAACCAGAATTAATAGAAACAATAGCTAGTGCAGGTATTGTAAGTGGTGCGGATGGGATATTTCTGGAAACACATCCTGATCCATTGAATGCTAAATCGGACGGAGCAAATATGCTTCACCTTGGTAAACTGGATAAACTTTTATACAAACTTTCTCGAATCAAGGAAGTTGTTAATGAACTAAGGGATAAAGCCTAGATCAATATTCTAAATTATTTATCAAGTCCATCAAAAACAGATTCTTCCTTCGAAGGCACAGTCACCATTGATTTTACAAGTGATAGTTTAGTATCAGCTCGATGATAGTATATTCCCTGACTCTGAAAATTTCGTATAACATAATTTCCAAACTCTTTACAAAGCATGTTTGTGCTTTTCAGTGGTTGGTTTCCTATCCATGTTAAATCAAGTGTTTCAGGATATGATTGACTTGCAAGATTATAAAGTTTTTTTGGTTGCCATGGTTTGAGACCAAGTCTTGTCAATTCAGGCCATTTATCTACTGGTCCCCCAGATGTTTCAAAAGCTTTCAATCCTGCTCTTCCGGATAATTTGTGACCTGGTTTATCATAATCACCAAATACCCCACCGTGGGTAATAACAATATCAGGTTTATATGCCCGGATGGCAGCTACCATATGGCGTACAACATTATCTTCCCCTTCCCACAGACGTTCATTAAAATGGTAATTATTTGCACCATTATTTCCGGTTTCAAACTGGCTAAAATTGGTTGATGTACCAATTCCAATCATCCAGGCGTTACGGTCGTGCTCAAGATTATATGTTTCGTCAT